>QEUY01000654.1 GCA_003577365.1 Chloroflexota bacterium
CAGTTCTTCATCCTGGGCCAAGAGATTCACATAAGGTTCGGGCGCGCCCTGCTGTTTGGCCTGCAGCTTGCGCCGCCGCCGGCGCTCGCGCCGCTCGCGCTGGGCTTTGTCCAAGGGTTTTTCTTTGCCAGCCGGCGGCTGGGACAGTTCGCGGCCTTCCGCTTCAGCCCCAGGTTTCCGCTCGCGCCGCCGTCCCCGAAAAGGCCGCCGGCGGTTGGGTTTACCGCCGGGTTTCCCCTCTTGCGAAGGCTGCTTTTCTGCTGTCATACTTGCTTTCGATCATCCAATCTGGTCTATTGCCACGCCGGACACATCATGCACGCTATATCTCGCAGACGGTACGGCTCACGGGACGGTATAACTGCTGACCACGTTCTCCTGCGCGTTCAACAGGCGCACCACCGCGCCACTCTGCCAGACGGGCGACGGCTGATTCCAGTAGAGATCAACTGTCGTATCGGCACCGGCGGCGCTGTGCAGACGCACGCTGCCGCCGGGGAAGAGCGGCACATTGCCAAAGGTGTAGCTAGGCCCCCCTTCGCGCTCCAACTTCCAGCCTTGCAGGCTGAAGGCGAGATCGCTCTCATTGGCGACGATGACCTGCTCATGGGCGAGGTCGGCTGCGCCCGACACCGCCGCGACCTTCACCCCTTCGACCACCGGCTCGCCGCTGCCGCCGGCTGCGGTCGTATCTGTGACTGCGCCGCCCCCGCCCTGCACCGGGATCACCAGCCGCTGGCCCGAAAAGACATAGTCGGGGTTGCTCAGGTTGTTGGCCTCCAGGATATCGTCGACGCCGATACCATAGCGCGTGGCGACGACCAGCAGCGTATCGCCCGGCTGCACGATGTAGATCTCCTCGGCCTGCGGCGCGCTTTCGGGCGTAGCGGTGGGCGTCTCTGCCAGGGGCGCGGTGTCGGGCGGCGGCGTGGGCTGAGCCACGGCGGGCGCTTGGGTCGCAGGCGCGGCCAAGATCGGTTCGGGCCGAGGGGTATAGATGGCGGCCAGTTCTTCCAGGTCGGGACGGCGGGACTCAAAGGCCCAGACCACGCTCAAGGCGACCACCAGACTGACCACGGTATTGATCAAGACCAACAATGCCAAATGGCGACGATTCATGCCTGGCATCCAACGGGATGGGCAGTGGAATAAACAACAGGACAAGCGTCACGGCAGACCGCGCGGCGGCCTGCGCTGGCGGCGCTGATACGGCATTGTACCATAGGCGAGGACGGTTGTCATGCTGCCGGCGCTAGGCGGCGCGGCGAGTGCGAGCGGCCCCACTTTTCCCCAGCGTCAGATCGACGTACAATAGGCAGAAGGTGCTGGCGTACGGACACGGTATACCGCGTCCCTACCGGCTACTGGTTGCTTTCTCCCTCTGGCCTTTGCGTCCTGTTTGGCGGGCATGAGCGTAGCATAGAGAATAAAGGGAAGTCGAATGGTAGAACCCACACAACGCTCTCACAACCCGGTTCTGTGGATTGGCGTGGGCCTAGCAGTCTTGCTGCTGCTCGGCTGTATTCTGACCTTTGCTGCCGGCGCATGGCTGTTTGTGCGCCCGGCCCGTGTTGCGGTCGCCACCCCGCGCCCCTCCGCCATGCGCGTCTTGGCGACCCCCGCGGCGGTCACGCCCGCCCCGCAGATCGTCATCGCCACCCCCGAAAGCGGCGTGGACTATGAGACGGCTGTCCTAGAGACGATCTACCGCGAGGTCAACCCCTCGGTGGTCAATGTGACCGTGCTGAGCGCGGGGCATCCGGCTATCCCCAACGATTCGCGCATCCCTCAACTCGACCCGAATGACCTGCTGCCCTTCAGCAGCGGGTCGGGGTTTGTGTGGGATACCGCAGGCTATATCGTGACCAACAACCATGTGGTCGAAGGCGCAGACGAGGTGCAGATCACCTTCAGCGACGGCACGATGGCCATCGCCGATGTGGTGGGCGTGGACCCCGACAGCGACCTGGCGGTGTTGCATATCAACGCCGAAGGCTATACGCTGGTTCCGGTGCGCCGCGGGCAGATGGAAGAGATCAGGGTCGGGATGCGTGTGGCGGCCATCGGCAACCCCTTTGGGCTGGAGGGCACGCTGACCAGCGGCATTGTCAGCGCCATCGGGCGCTCGATCCGCGCCCGCGACAATTTCAGCATCCCCGATTCGATCCAGACCGACACCGCCATCAACCCCGGCAATTCGGGCGGGCCGCTGCTCAACGAGCGCGGCGAGGTGATCGGCGTCAACGCCCAGATCCGCACCGAAGGCGGCTCCAACAGCGGGGTCGGCTTTGCCATCCCGATCAGCCTCGTAGAGCGCGTGGTGCCGGCGCTGATCGAAAGCGGCAGCTATGCGCACAGCTATATGGGCGTCTATGGAGAGACCTTTAGCCCGATCTGTGCTGGCGACATGGGGCTGCCGCCCGACTTGCGCGGCGCGGTCATAACCGACCTAGTGCCCGACTCGCCCGCCGAGCGCGCCGGGCTGCAAGGCGGGACGCGCGCCATCCAGAGCCGCTATGCACTGATCTGCCCGGAGGAGACCGGGGGCGATGTGATCGTCGCCATCGACGGGGAAGCGGTCACCAGCTTTGACGACGTGCTGGCCTATCTACAGCGCAATACCAGCCCCGGCGACCAGATCACCCTGACCATCTGGCGCGAGGGCGAACTGCTCGACGTCGACCTCACCCTGTCGCCGCGGCCATAGGGAGAGGGTAAACCGCAAAGGACGCAGAGAACGCAAAGTCCAGAGGAGAGAAGGGAGGAAACAGCAAGTAGAAAGTAGAAAATAGAAGCCAGGACTATGTACCCGGCTCATGCAAGCCTCGATTTCAGGTCATGAGCTTTTTCCCACGCTGCTCCGGCCTTTTTCTGACCTTTGCGTGCTTCGCGTCCTTTGCGGTTCGATTTCTCACTCTTCGATCTCGATGAAATGCTCGGCGCTGCCCTGCTGCCAGACGCCGTTGGCGTCGCCGGTGGCCCAGGTCGAGCGGATGTGGATGGTGCGCCGCCGCGGCGTCACCTGCAGCGATTGTGGAGCCGGTTGAGCGCGTGCGGCATGGGCGGCGCGCTGCTGCAGCAGCTTCCACCCCACCCGCAGCGCCACACTCGCCGCGCCCACCAGCACCGGCAGCGCAGCCCTGCCGATCACCACCGGCAGCGCCGGGCGCAGCGCAGGCAGCGCGCCTTGGCTGTCATGGCCGCAACGGGCGCAATAGCGCGACTCCAACGGGTTGGCATAGCCACACTGCACGCAGATGCGCTGAACTTCGCTCATAGATCGTGATCCCTCTTTACCTACCGTGCTCCAGAGCGTCTAGTGGTATATCTCCTAGCGCTTCTGACTCTCGAAAATGCTACCAACTACAAAGCCATTGTACTATCGATGCTAATTGCGTTTCGTCACTCAAGTTTGCTGCATTGCTTAG
>QEUY01000655.1 GCA_003577365.1 Chloroflexota bacterium
CGATCTCTCGCACACGGGCCAACCCGTGATCTCCATCGAGGGCACGGCGCTCTACCGCCGCCCCGACGGCGTCTGGGAATACTATGTCTCCGCCGAAAGGGAGGAAGCCTACCCGCCGCCGTGGCAGAGCTATCAGAAACCGGGGACCGGCGTCTGGTCGATTGACCGCATGGCCGCAGCCACACCCGGCGACCTGGACGCGCCCACACTCACGCCGGTGCTGCATGGCCGCGACCATCCCGAATATCTGCATGTCAAAGACCCGGTCGTCTTTGGCCTGCCCGACGGCAGCACGGCGCTTGTCTTCTGCTCGCATCCCTTCACCTGGGCCTCCAGCAATAGCGGGCTGGCGCTGCGCCCCGCTGGCGCGGATGCCTTTACCGTCGCCGCCTGGGAGATGGTGAGCCGCGGCGCGGCCTGGGACATCGCCGCCACGCGCATCACGGCGCGGCTGGCGATCCCGCGCGCCGGCGTATGAGGAGAACCGCCAGGCGCACAGACGCCCGCGCGGCTACAGCTGTGAGGAGATCGGCGGGGCCTTCTTTGGCTGGGATGCCGAATTCCCGCGGCTGGCCCGTCTCTCGCTCGCCCAGCCGCTCTTTGTCTCGCCCACAGGCACCGGCTGCAGCCGCTATGTGGATGTGCTGCCGCTGCCCGATGGGCTGTTGGCGACCTGGCAGCAAAGCCGGCCTGACGGCTCACAGCCGCTGGTGGCGCACCCCTTGGCGCAGGCCGATATCGAGCGCATCTTGGCCTAGGGCCGTGAAGCAGGGTTGCATCGTGCGTCCTCGCCGGCTATTCCCGCCGCTATTACGGTCGCCCGTGCTGCCGGCGGCGCTGCTGATGCTGTTTCTGGCGGCGGGCTGCGCGCCCTCGCCCGAAGCGAATGTGCTCGGCTATCTGCTGGCCGAACGGCTGGGCACGCTCTCGCCCGGCGCAACCACCGCGCCGCCGGGCAGCATGGCCGGGGTCGTGCAACATGGCGGCGCGCCGCTGGCCGGCGCGACCGTGGTCGTCGCCGAGCGCAATGGCACGCCACACACGGCGGTCAGCGACGCGGCGGGGCGCTATCGCATCGACGGCATCCCACCCGGCCAATATGTGCCCGCCGCCGTCGCGCCCGGCTATGAAGAAACCGTGCCGCGCGGCTGGTTCGGCATCCCCCAACTGGTCACCATCACGTCAACCGGCGTCAGCGCCGCGCCGCCGCTGGAACTGGAACCGCATATCGCGCAGCCGCTGCCGGAGCCGTTGGCGGCGGGCGTGGCGTTGAGCGTCACCGCTGTCTACAGCGCAGCCACCAATTTCCCCCCCGGCGCGCAGGCCGACATCACCGCCTTCCAGTTCACCTACAACGGCGCGACGGTCGACAGCCTGCGCCTCTATCTGCCGCGCGGTCTGCCGCCGGATGCGCGCCTGCCGCTGCTCTTGATGGTCTACCCCACCACCGCCGACAACTGGTGGCCGGTGAGCGTGGGGTTTGCTTCGCAAGGCTATGCGCTGGTCGCCCTCTCGCCGATCGCCGCGCGCGGCGTAGACATCGACGGCCATGCCCAAGATGCGCGCGTCGCCTTCCATCTGGCGCAGAGCGGCAGCCTCAGCCCGCATATTGCGCCGGGCAAGGCGGTCGCGCTCGGCGGCAGCTTTAGCAGCCCCATCCTGCACCGTCTCCTGCGCGACGAGCGCGACCGGATCGCGGGCTGGGTCACCGTGGGCGGCATCAGCAACGCCTTCGCCGGGGCCGCCGACTACTACGCCGGATTGCTGGAGATGCCGCCGGCCTATGAATATGCCGTGCCTGCGCTGGGGCCGCCCAATCTCTATCCCCTGGCGCTGCTGCGCTATTCGCCGGTCTACACTGCGGCATCCCTGCCGCCGACGATGATCATCCATACCGCCGCCGACCGCATCGCGCGCATCGAGCAGGCCTATCAACTGGAAACAGCCTTGCGCGCCGCGGGCGTGCCGGTGGAGGTCTTCTATTACCAAGACGTGAGCCACTATCTGCAAATTGGGGACGACCTGACCGAAGCCGGGGCCGAGATGTTCTATCGTATTCTCGATTTCGCGCGGCGGGTGCAGGCGGCAGAGTGATACAATACCATCATTTTGTAGCGCATTTTGTAGCGGCGGTCTCATTGCTGCGTCTCATCCAGGGTAGGGGCAGGCCCCCGTGCCTGTCCGCAAGAGTGCCTGTCCGTGCGCGTGGCAAATGGGCCGCCACGGCGGGCGGCCCCTGCTTGCGAGATCACGCATTCATACCGCCGCTACAAAATGATGACAGGCTTGCTCGCAGAGTAGGCGGCGCGGGTATACGAGAGGAACATCCCATGCAAGAAAACCTGATCCAAACCATCGACCCGGCGGCCTATGCCGCATTGGTGAGCGGGGCCGCGCTGCTGCCCCGCCCAGACGCGGGCGCGCTGCGCCTGACCGATGCCGACCGCAGCGACTTTCTGCACCGCATGACCAGCAACAACATCAACGCCCTGCGCCCCGGCCAGTCGGCGGTGACGGTGTTGACCAGCCCCACGGCGCGCATCCTCTATGTCTTGACCGTGGTCTGCCAGGAAGACGCGCTGCTTGTGCTGCCCGCGCCCGGCCAGGCGCAGCCGCTCGCCCGCCATCTACGCGGCCAGGTCTTCTTTATGGACAAGGTCAAGATCGCCGACGCCAGCGAGGAGTTTGGCCGGCTGCGGCTGCTCGGCCCCCTGGCGGCAGAGGTGCTGGGCCGCTTGGGGATCGACGCGTCTGCGGCCGCGGCCAATGCCGTCCTGGCTCACGACGATCTGCTCGTCGTGGCGCAGCCACACTATGAAATCCCTGGCTATGAGGTAGTCGTGCCCACCGCGCGCCAGGCGGAGGTGGTCGCCGCTTTGGAAGGCGCGGGCGCAGCCCCTCTGACGGATACAGCAGCCTATACGGCGCGGCGTATCGAGTTGGGGCGGCCCGCCGCCGGACACGAATTGACCGAGGAATATAACCCGCTGGAAGCCGGGCTGGCCTGGGCCTGCGCCGAAAACAAGGGCTGCTATACCGGCCAAGAGATCATCGCCCGCCAGATCACCTATGACAAGGTGACGCGTACCCTGGTCGGGCTGGTCGCGGCCCAGCCGTTGACGCCCGGCGCCGAGGTCATGGTCGAAGGGCGCAGCATGGGCCAGGTCACCAGCGCGGCTCACAGCCCCGCCTTGGGTGCGCCCATCGCCCTGGCGGTGATCAAGCGCCCGGCCAACACACCGGGCACAGAGGTCACGGTGGACATGAGCGATGGAGCGGCGACGGCGCAGGTCGTGTCCCTGCCGTTTGTCACGGAGCCAGCCTGATGGAGATCAGTACACAGCCTGCCGCCGTACCCGCCGCGGGCGGCGACGCCCTCCTGCCGCCAGCCGTCTGGCGGCTGATCGTGGATGAGCAGCCGCGGC
>QEUY01000656.1 GCA_003577365.1 Chloroflexota bacterium
TCGCGACCTCCGGCGTGCTCGACGACTTTCTGCAGCCCAAATGGCCGCCGCAGACTTTCCGCCGTTTCAACGACGACGCGCTGCTCTGTCTGGATGTCGGGCGCAGCCGCATCTGGCAGCACGGCGGGGATCGCCCCGAACGGCTCGACCCGTACAATGTGTGGTGCGGCGAGGAGGTCTGGCGGCCGCTGATCCTCAGCCACGTTGCCACGCAGGCGGTGACAGCGGGCACATTGACTTGGCAGGTGCGAACCGCCGAGGGGGTGCAGGTCGCCGCGGGCCGCGTCGACGTCGACCAGGCGATCCCGGCGGGCCGGCCATGCGAGGTGGGTATGGCCCAGTTTACCGCGCCGAACTACGCTACAGCGCAGCCGCTGCAGCTAGAGGCGCAGTTCGCGTGCTCTGCCTTTACCTGCGCAAACCACTGGCCGCTGTGGGTCTATCCACAGCCCCAGGATACGCCCGGCCAGACGGCGCTCTATGACCCGGCACGGCGGCTTGCCCCGGAATGGCGCGCACTGGCCCAGGCGTGTGCGCCGCGCGACCTGGCGACCTGGCGCGGCCCGGTGATCGCCGCGGCGCTGGACGTCGCGCTGCGCGCCCACCTGCGCGGCGGCGGGCGCGTGCTGCTGCTGCAAGATGGGGATGGCCCGCTACCGGCCCGCCGCCTACCGTTTTGGCGCGAGTCGCTCAAGCTGTTCACGCCGCACCCGCTGTGGCAGCGCCTCCCCCATCCGGGGTTTGTTGGTCTACAGTTCTTCGGCATGGCTACCGATGCCGCCTTTGACACGGCGCAGTTAAAACGCGCGCTCCCAGGGCTGGCCGCCTTTACGCCTCTGCTGCGGCGGCTGGACGCGCGCGAGTTCCATCTGACCGACTACCTCTTTGCGGCGCGCCTAGGCGACGGCGTACTGATTGCCTGCAGCCTCCGGCTGCAAGGCGGCGCGGGCAGCCAGCCAACCGGGCTGAAGCGCAACGTGGCTGGCCGTGCGCTGCTGGCCGCGCTGTTGGACGAGTTGCGCCAAATGGCAGGGGCCTAACCGCGCCGCGGCTGCGCGGGGGATGCCTCTTTGGCGACGCCTATTGGGAGACTGCCATGCACGTCGACGCGCAGGTCACGCTCACCGCCTCCGACCCCCAACTGGTGGACGGTTTTCGCTGGGCCAAGCGGCAGGCGCTGGCCTATGTGTTCACCGGCGACCCGGTGGGTGACTGGTACGAAGCGGCGCTGCCGGGGCGCGCCGCCTTCTGTATGCGCGATGTGGCCCACCAGAGCGGCGGCGCGCAGGTGCTTGGCTTGCGCCGCCATACACACAACATGCTGCGCAAATTCGCCGCCGCCATCGCCGCCTCACGCGACTGGTGCTCCTATTGGGAGATCGACCGCCATGACCGGCCCTGCCCGATAGACTATACCGACGACAGCGACTTTTGGTATAACCTGCCCGCCAACTTCGATCTGCTGGCCTGCGCCTATCGTGAATACCTTTGGACAGGGGACCGGCGCTATCTCGACGACCCTGTCTTCCGCGCCTTCTACGCCCGGACGGTCGGGGAGTATATCCAGACCTGGGACAAAGACGGCGATGGCATTCCCGAAGCCTATCCTGCCTATGGGCGGCGCGGGATCGCAAGCTACAACGAGGCCATTGCGCGCCCGTTGATGGGGGGCGATCTGATCGCGGCGCAGTTCGGCGCATTCAGGGCCTACGCCGCCATCCTCGACGCTACCGGCGACCCGGCCCGCGCCGCGCAGATGCGTACCCAGGCCGCGCGCCTGCGCGCGCTCTACGAAAGCAAGTGGTGGGACGAACGCACGGCCCGCTTTGCCAGTTTCCGCCGTCACGACGGAACCTTTGCGTCCGGCTATCCGGGCATCACCAACTTCTTCCCGCTCTACATGGGGTTGATCGGAGACCCGCGCAAGATGCGGGCCGCGCTGGCGGCAGCGGCACAATCGCGCACGCAGTTGAATGTCGAAGACCGCTCCTATCTGCCGCTGATCTTCTTCCGCTATGGCCTACACGACCTGGCCTATGCTGAGCTAAAAACGCAGATGGACCCCGGCTATGCCCGCCGCCAATATCCCGAAGTCTCCTATGCGGCTATCGACAGCATCGCCGCGGGGTTGATGGGCCTTGACCCGGATGCGACGAACCGGACCGTCACGACATGCGCCGGACTTACGGCGCAGACCGGCTGGGTCGAGCTCGATCACGTCCCGATCTTTGACAACCGGATTCGCGTGCGCCATCTCCAACCGCGGACGACGAGCTTCGCCAATCTGTCCGGCCCGCCGCTGCGCTGGCGGGCGGCCTTTGCCGGCCCTGTCGAGGAGCTCCTGATCGACGGCGCGCGCTGTGTCCCGATGCAGGGGGCGGATGCCCAGGGCCAAACGTGCGCTTGGGTCGAGCTGACGCTCGGCGCGCAGACCGAACATACCGTCACCGCGCTAAATCACGGAATTCACCATGACCGGTTCTATTGAACCAACCCTGTATATAGGTATATAGCGAGGTTGCGCCCTACATCGCCGCGGGCGCGACCTGGCGGCTGGAAACGATTGACCCCTGGTCGCGTGCCCGCGAGTGGTCGGTCATGCTGGGGCATGAGGACGAAGCCTGGATGGCGGCGCGCATCCGCCAGCCGCCGCCCAAAGTCTAGACGCCGGCCGGCGCGGCCCATATCGCCGAACTGTCAAAGGGCCGGTTTTGTGAGCGGCATCTTCTCGCTATTGGCGGAGAAGTAGCTTGGGCCAGGAGGAAATATGCCTGCGTTAAAATTCGGTCTGGCCTTGCCCTACGGCGGCGCACGGATGGTCGCGCAGCTGGCTCAACTGGCCGAGCAAGCCGGCTGGGACGGCTGTTTTTTGGGAGACGCCATCTGGTGCGAAGACCCGATGGTTGCCTTGGCGGCGGCGGCCATGACCACGCAGCGCATCCGCTTGGGGACGATGGTCATCCCTGTGCCGCTGCGCCGCCCGTGGAAGCTGGCGAGCGAGT
>QEUY01000657.1 GCA_003577365.1 Chloroflexota bacterium
ATGAAGCTGCGCCCAGGGGGTCTCCGGCGCGGCGGCGGCCAGTGTCTGGTGAACGAAGTAGGAGAGCGCGCCCTGCCAACGTTCGGCCCCGGCCAGGGGTTCAATGCCGGGCGCGGCCAGTTCATAGCTCGCTTCGCCGGCGCGACAGGCGGCCAACAGCAGGTGATCGCCCAAGGGTAGCCAACCGCTAGGCGTGGCGCGACCGGCTGACGGCGGAAACGCGTCTGCGCCGGGCAGCCATGCCGCGCGCGGGCGCAGCCGGTCGTCGGCGGTGCAGCCGCGCACGCCGATGGCGCTGCCGCCGTGGCGCGGGTCGCGCGGAAGGCGGCCGCAGTCGAGCCAGAGGATCACCTGCGCACCGTTCTGCTCTACTCGGCGAACCAGCGCGGCCAGTTCCCGCCCCGTCAGGTCAAAGACGCCGGGGGTGCGGCTGTCGTGCGGGACGAGGGTGGCCTCATAGCCGGTGGCGTCGGCGGGGTCGCCGGTGCGCGCTTGGGAGACATCGCCGCCCTGGGCCTGGGCCAGGTGTTCTTGCCAGGCATGCAAGATGTTGGCGCGCGTGGCGCGGTCGGCGGCGGGTTCGCTCTGGTCCAGCCGGGCGGTCAAGAGCCGGATCTGGGCAGGGGGCAGGCCGAAACGCCCGGTGAGCAGCGCATAGGTTCCTTGGACATCGGCCACGCAGCCGCGCAGGTGGGGCGCTTGGTGGGGGTTGGCGTAGCGGTCAATGCCGGCCAGCAGGGCATAGAGACGGTTCGCCATAGACGGCTCCTTGATGGATACGCGAGTCTCGGTCGCGTGGAATGTGGAATATAGATAGGCATAGGGCCGCACCCGTATAGAGATCGACGGGCGCAGACGCAAATAGGTACAGACGTACCCAGGCGCAAGGCTGCGGCGTATACCGGACGTATACGCGGCGTATCGCCCCCGGCGCAATCCTGGTATGGAGAGGCCGGCGGCGCGGGCGCATTATACCATGGCCGGCGTGTGAGGCTTGGCTCTATTGGGGGTAATGGGGGCGCAGCGCCCCGGATTGGAAATGGGGCCGGTTTTGCACAATGCCCTGCGATTGGCTAGAATGGCTGCGAGTTTTGTCACCTATGAGCGCGCTAGGGGAGCTTGCATGAGCATCTTGCATCGAATTGCGTATGACCAGGCGCGGCTGGCGCGCTGGGGGCTGGCCGCGATGCTGCTGTTGAGCCTGGCGGCTTGCCAAAGTGGTGCGCTGCCGGTCACGCCGGCGGCCACGTCTGCCTCGACGCCGGCGGCTAACGCAACACCCCGCCCGCTGAGCGAGGCGGAGATCAGCGATGTGGACCCGCTGCCGCTGGACCAGACCACCGGGCCCGTGCGGTTGCAGATCCCGGCCATCGACCTGGACGTGCCGGTGATCGCCATGGGCTGGCGCTTGGGCATGGCGGACGGCCAACGCACCACGCTCTGGGATGTGCCGGACGCAGAAGCGGGCTGGCATATCAACAGCGCGGGCGCGGGCGGCGCAGGCAACACGATCATTTCGGGCCGCCAGGTAGGCGGCGCGGCGGTCTTTGCGCCGCTGGCCTTGGGGGCAGTGGCCGAAGGGCAGGAGGTCTTTCTAACCGACGGCGACGGCATTGTCTTTGTCTACCGAGTGCGCGCGGTGACCGATCCGATCCCGGTGACGGGCGCGACGCCGGAGGAACAGGCGGAGGCCGCAGCCTTCTTTGCGCCGGCCGACGAGGCGCGCCTGACGTTGGTGACCGGCTGGCCGGAGTTCACCACCACCCACCGCGTCTTTGCCGTGGCCGATTTTGTCGGGGTGGCACGGTGAGATGGACCGGCCATAGCTCCAAGAGGCAGGAGGGCGCAGGCTAGCCGATGGATGCTCCAGCCGATCTGCCCGGCGCGCTGCGCTGCTCGGTCGTGGTCCCGGTCTACAACGGCGCGGGGCTGATCGAGCGCTGTTTGGATGCGCTGGCGCACCAGACCGGCGTACAGCCCGACGCCTATGAGATCATCGTGGTGGACGACGGCTCGACTGACGGCACCGCGGCGCAGGTGCGGGCCTGGATCGAGCGTCACCCACAGCGCCGCTGCCGCCTGATCGAACAGCCCAACGGCGGGCCTGCCGTGGCGCGCAACCACGGCGCACAGGTCGCACAGGCCGATCTGCTGCTCTTTACCGACGCCGACTGCGCGCCTGTGCCGCATTGGATGCGCGCCCTGTTGACGCCTTTTGCCGAGCCTACCGTCATGGGGGCCAAGGGGACCTATTTGACCGAGCAGAGCGGGATCGTGCCGCGCTTTGTCCAGGCCGAATATGAAGACCGCTACCGGCGTATGGCCCGCCGCGCTACCATTGACTTTATCGATACCTACTCCGCGGCGTATCGCCGCACCCTTTTTTTGGAAAACGGTGGGTTCGACCCGCGCTTTCGTGGCTCGTGCGAGGACCAAGAGTTTAGCTTTCGCCTCGCCGCCAAGGGCTACCGGCTGGTCTTTGTGCCGGAGGCGCAGGTGATCCATATTCACGATGCGGATGTGGGTGAGTATGTACGGCGCAAGTTGGGCATCGGCTTTTGGAAGGCGCTTTTGACCCGGCTGCACCCGGAGCGCATGGTCGAAGACAGCCACACCCCGCAGACGTTGAAGCTGCAGATGGGGCTGGTGGCGTTGGCGCTGGCGTTCTCGCCGCTGGCGCTGGCAGGCCGCTGGTGGCCGCGTCTGCGGCGGCTGGCCGGCCTGCCCGTGGCGGCGGCGCTGCTTTTCTTGGCGACGACGCTGCCGTTTGAGCGGCGTCTGGCCGAACACTCGCCGCGACTGGCGTTGGCTGGGCCGTTGCTGTTGGCGCTGCGCGCGGCGGCGCTGGGGCTCGGCTATCTGGCGGGCACGCTGTATTGGGCGAGTCAGCGCGATCCCCGCCAGCAGCGCCGCCGCGTATCACTCGTACCGTCCAAGCAGGACAGGGTGGAGGGAGATTGACCATGAGACAGAATGCGAAACAGCAGGGATTGCAACACAGGCAGTTGGCCGATTGGCTGCGCCGGTATTGGGTGATCGGCGTGGCCGCGCTGGTGGGGGTTGCGCTCTGGGCAGGGTCGCCTGCCTGGGCCGCGCCGGTGGCACGCCCGTTGAACCAGACTGTGCCGCGGCCCACGCCGACAAGTGAGAGCAACCCGGTTGCGACCGCCACGCCGCGCTCCGGCGATGACGGCGACAGCGGCAGCGATGGCGGCTCCGGGCAGCCGGCAGGCCCCGGCGGGCCGGTGGATAACAGCGATATCTTTGGACAGCCTGCACCGGGAGGCGGCGCGGCGGTCACGGCCTATAGCGCCACGGTGGATGTCGCCACGCTCAACGTGCGCCAGGGGCCGGGCACGACCTTCCCGGTGGTC
>QEUY01000658.1:0-2995 GCA_003577365.1 Chloroflexota bacterium
CAAAGTCCGCCAGCCGGGCGCGCACAGTCACCGTCACAAACGAGATATTAAACGCAATGTGCGCCAGGATCACCGTCCCCAGCCCCAACGAAAAGCCCATGCCGATCTTGCCCAGGATCTGCCCGGCCTGGATAAAAAAGAGCAGCAGCATCACGGCCATGGCAATGTCCGGGATGATGATCGGCAGGTAGAGCACGCTGTCCAGCGCGGTCTTGCCGCGAAATCGATAGCGTTCCAGCCCCACCGCCACCAGCGTCGCCAGGATCGTGCTGACAATGGTGCTGGCAAAGGCCACGATCAGGCTGTTGCGCAGCGCCAGCGCAATCGCCTGGTTCTGAAAGAGCTTGGCATACCAGGCCAGGCTAAAGCCCTCCCACCGGCTGACAAAGCGCCCGCTGTTAAAGCTGAAGATCACCAGCACCACGATCGGCGCATAGAAAAAGAGAAAGATCAACCAGGCATTGCCCGCCAGCAGCCGCTCGGTCAGGCTGCGCCGCCGCACCTGCACGACAGAGGCAGGATGGCGCACGCGCGCCGCGGGCGCGGTCGAAGGAGAGGCCGTCGAGGGAGAGAAGGTCATAGCGTGCGCCCTCCCTTGCGGAAGTAGACCAGCGTCGCGGCCAGCACCGCCACCATCAACAGCACGCTGAAAGCCGAGCCAAACGGCCAGTCGCGCGCCGTCAGAAACTGGCTTTGGATCAAATTGCCGATCATCACCGTCTTGGCCCCGCCCAACAGGTCGGGCGTCACAAACGCGCCCAGCGTTGGGATAAAGACCAAGATGCTCCCGGCGATCACCCCCGGCATACTCAGCGGCAGCAGCACATGCCGAAAGGCCTGCCGTCCGTTGGCATACAGGTCATGCGCCGCTTCCATCAGGCTAAAGTCGATCCGGTCAATCGCCGCATAGAGCGGCAGCACCATAAAAGGCAGATAGCCATAGACCAGCCCAACCATCACCGCGCCGTCGTTGAAGATCAGCGACAGCGGCTCTTGAATGACCCCCAGCCCCAGCAGCAGCCCGTTGATCGGGCCATCCGTCCCCAAGATCACACGCCACGCATAGGTGCGGATCAAAAAGTTGGTCCAAAACGGGACCATCACCAGGATCAGCAGCAGATTGCGCCAGCGCGGGCTGGAGAGCCGCGCGATATAATAGGCAAAGGGATAGGCCAGCAGCAGACAGAGCAGCGTGGTCGCCGATGCGATCACAAAGCTACGCCATAAGATGCTCAGATAGAGCGGGTCGATCACCCGCACATAGTTCTGGAGATTGAACTCCCAGATCAACTGCCCATAGGCGCCGCGCTTCAAAAAGCTGTAGACCGCCAGGATCAATAGCGGCACGACAAAAAAGAAGAGCAAAAAAAGCGCGGCCGGGCCGACCAGCGCCGCCAACTGCACCTTATCAACCTTACGAACGGGCCGGATCTGTGCGCTCATGGGCCGCTACTCGGTCAGCAGGCTGGCGTTGTGGGCACGCCAGGCCACATAGACCGCATCGCCCACCGCCGCGCTGGCCGCCGTGCCGGTGTAATCCTCATTCTGCTGCCGCGCCGTCACCATCACCGCCCCCGGCAGCTCCACATCATAATAGGTATCTGTGCCCAAATAGACGATGTTCTTCACCGTCCCCTCAAACACATTGCGCACCTTGGGCGGCTCCCCCGTCCCGACAAAAATCTTCTCCGGACGGATCGCCAATGTGACGTGAGTCTGCGGCGGCAGCACCTTGCCCTCGTGTGTGACATGCGCCGTCTGCCCGCTGCCCAGCCGCACATGGCTGATCTCGTCGTCGTTTTCGGTCACCACGCCGTTGAGAAAATTCGTCTCGCCGATAAAGTCGGCCACAAAACGCGTGGCCGGCTCTTCATAGAGATCATAGGGCTTGTCCACCTGCAAGACATTGCCCTCGTTCATCACAGCAATACGGTCCGACATCGTCAGCGCCTCTTCTTGGTCGTGGGTGACATAGATAAAGGTGATGCCCACCTCGCGCTGGATGCGTTTCAACTCCTCCTGCATCGCCTGGCGCAGCTTCAGATCGAGCGCGCCCAGCGGCTCGTCGAGGAGCAGCACTTCGGGGTTGTTGACCAAGGCGCGCGCCAGCGCCACGCGCTGCTGCTGCCCGCCCGAAAGCTGCCCTGGCCTGCGCTCGCCTTGCCGCTCCAGCCGTACCAGCCGCAGCACATCGTCCACGCGCTGGGCGATCTCGTCCTTGGCGACTTTGCGCATCTTCAGCCCAAAGGCCACGTTGTCGCGCACCGTCATGTGCGGAAAGAGCGCATAACGCTGAAAGACCGTGTTCACCGGACGCCGGTACGGGGGCCGCTCGCTCACGTCTTCGCCATAGAGCACAATGCTGCCGCTGGTCGGCAGTTCCAACCCAGCGATCATGCGCAGCGTCGTCGTCTTGCCGCAGCCGCTCGGCCCCAAAAGCGAAAAAAACTCACCATCGTAAATGGTGAGATTGATCCGATTTACAGCTACCAATGTCTCGCCGTTCGGCTCGACATAGTGCTTGACCAAATCACGCAGTTCCACCGCAGGCTCCGACGCCGCTTGGGACATGTTCGCCGCCACCCCCTTACACCAAACAGGCTCATATCAAACAGGCTGACGCCGGCTAGGACGCTGATATTAGACCGGGCCGGGCCAACGCCAAATTGCCATTTTACGAGCGATCCCCCCCGCTGTCAAATCATCCTGCGAAATCCGGAACTGCCCGCCCTCATCATTCACGTTTCATTGTAGCGGCGGTATGAGTAGCGGCGGTATGATTGCCTCATCTCACCGATGGTAGGGACAGGCCCCCGTGCCTGTCCGGGTGTGCGCCTGTCCGCGCGCGTGGCAGACGGGTCGCCACGGGGGGCGGCATGACACGCGGGCCGCCACAGGGGGCCGCGCCCTACATCTATCCTTGCGAGACGGGGCAATGATACCGCCGCTACGGGTTTCTTATTCTCTGGCCTCTGCGCCCTTTGCGTTCTTTGCG
>QEUY01000658.1:3009-4391 GCA_003577365.1 Chloroflexota bacterium
CTTTGCGTTCTTTGCGGTTAACCCTCCGCCGCTGACTACTGATAGATAATCAGGTTCGGCGTCACGTCGATAAAGAAATCCGTCCCGGCGTGAGGCAGGTTGCCCAATGCCTCGTCGGGCGTCATCAACGGCTCATCCCACCGGTAGAAGAGCTTAAAGGCGGCAAAGGGCGAATCGGGCGTGATAAAACTGTTATACTTGCTGATCTTGCCCCACGGCCCGCCCCACCCGTCGACCGACAGGGTCAGCGCCACGCGGCCGGCGTAGCGCGTGGTGTCCAGTTTTTCCGGCTCCACGATCATATCGCTCTGAAACTGGTGAACCAACAGCAGGCGCGGCCCCGGCAGCCGCTTCTCCGCCAAATAGCCGTCGATCACCGCCTGCACCTCGTTCACCTGCTGCGCCGTCACATAGCCGATTGGGTTGCCCGGCCACGCTTGGCCCGGATGCACCATGGCAAACTCCGGGTCAATCGCCAGATGCACGTTAGGATATTCCAGAAATTGCAGCGCCGGCGTAATCGCCACCGTCGGCGAGAGCGCGCCGATCTGCACGTCCAGGATCACCGACCACCCCTCAGCCTCCGCCGCCTGGATATAGGTCATCACAGTTGTCTCGTCGATAAAAGCCAGATGGCTGTTGTCCTCACCAGGAGCCTTCGTCGCCATGCCATAGACCAGATGCAGCGCGGGCATCACGTCCAAAGCGTCGCCGTTGGCCCGGTCATAGGCGTCGGCCTCGGCGCGCAGCAGCGGCGTCAACTCCTCCACGCTGTGCTCACCCAAAATGCCCATCACCGGGATACCGGGCCGGCCATAGTAGGAGAGCCAGGTCTTATTGAAAAAGGGTGACTCGGCATCGGCGGCCTGCGCCAGCGCCGTCATCCGTTCGGTGATCGTTCCGCGCGGGACGATCAGCGGCGCATCGCCGCCTTCCGCCGCGGTCGCCACCGGCAGCAGCGCCGGGTCGGGCCGTGCGCCGTTGGCCCCTGGGATCACCAACACCTGGCCCACATGCAGCACATCCGGATTGCGGACCCCGTTGGCCGCCATCACCGCTTCGAGCGTGCTGCCGTGGTCGCGGGCGATCACAAAAAGCGT
Organism: Chloroflexota bacterium; assembly: GCA_003577365.1. Lineage (GTDB taxonomy): Bacteria > Chloroflexota > Anaerolineae > Caldilineales > Caldilineaceae > QEUY01. The sequence continues at coordinate 4,110 of QEUY01000658.1, forward strand.
ATCCCCCGGCAAAACCACATAATAAGCCGGCGTGGCTGTGGCGCTCAGCGCCGCGGACTCCGAGAGCACCCCTGCTGCGGCCAGCGGCGCGCCCGCCCTGGGGGTCGGGGTGGGAATCAACGAAAGCGCGGGCGGGCGAGCCAAGGGCTTGGTCTCTACCAAAGCGGGCGGCTCAGACGCCGGCAGCGACGCGCTCGCCCCCGCAAAAGCCAACAGACTCCCGTGCGTTGCCGCCAACAAAAGAAAGGCAAGCGCAATCCCCACACTGCCCCAGCGAAGCAA
>QEUY01000659.1 GCA_003577365.1 Chloroflexota bacterium
CGAGAACCGCATCGGGCTCGACCACCTCAGTTTTAGCGTCGGCAGCCACGCCGACCTGGAGAATGCCGTGCGCCTGCTGGATGAAAAGGGCGTCTCCCACGGCGAGATCAAGGACCTGGGTCCGCACCTGCCTTTGTACGTTCTGGCCCTGCGCGACCCGGACAACATCCAGATCGAGCTGACCGCGCCCTATAGTTGAAGTCACCCGTCCAAACGCCACAATGAGGATTCTACAGGAGGCCCCCGATGAACCTGAAAGCTATTGTGATTGGCGCCGGTTGGGCCGGTGAAGGACACACGAATGCGCTGCGCTACTGTGGCGTCGAAGTGGCCGACATCCGCGGCGAACCGCACCGGCCCTATCTCACTTTTTACGATGGTTGGCGCTATCAAGAGGCTATCGACGCTATCCGCAGTGGACGTGGGTGGTATGAACTGCCGGTATTGACCTGACACTTAAGGAGTAGAGACCCTGAAATTCGCTGTAATGGGTGTGGGCGGGCTGGGCGGTTATATCGGCGGCCGGCTGGCCCATTCGGGCCAGGGGGTAACATTTATCGCCCGCGGCCAGCGGTTGCAGGCGATCCGCGCCAACGGTCTCCACGTGCGCAGCCCCGAAGACGAGTTTGTTGTTCACCCGGCTCATGCCACCGATGACCCGCGCGAGGTGGGGCCGGTGGATGTAGTGCTCTTCTGCGTCAAGACCTATGATGTGCCGGACGCCGTAGCTCGGATCGCCCCATTGGTGGGGCCGCAGACGGCGGTGCTGCCAATACAGAATGGCGTCGGCCATATCGAGCAGCTCCAGCGCGCCGTGGGCCAGGCTGCGGTGCTAGGTGGCGTCGCGATGCTCAACGCCCACAGTACGGCGCCCAACGCGTTTGAGCGCCCAGGCGGCCCCCACCGGCTGGAACTGGGCGAGATCGATGGGCATAGCTCGCCCCGCTGCCAGGCAATTGTACAGGCACTTAGCGAAGCGGGCATTGATGCGCATGTCATGCCCAACATCCAAGAACGCATGTGGTGGAAGTTTGCCGGCATCTGTGGCGCGGGCGTCTTTAGCGTCATGCGGGGCAGCAAAGGCCAGATCTGGGGCGAGCCAGAGACCCACGATCTGCTGCGCCAGGCAATTGCCGAAGCCGTGGCCGTCGCCAACGCCCGCGGTATTCCCCTTGCCGCCACGCTGCCCGACGAGGCGGTCCAGGTCTTCGACACCTTTCCGCCGCCCTACAAACCTTCGATGTTGATAGACCTGGAGCAGGGGCGTCGCCTGGAACTGGAGGCGCTCAACGGAACCCTCGTTCGTTTAGGCGATGAGGTGAGCATCCCTACACCCGTGAACGACTTTATCTATGCCTGTCTCAAGCCGTACGCCAACGGGCGACGGAAAGGGACGATGGATGATAGACGATAGACCATCGTCCACCGTCTATCGTCCATCGCCAAACCATGCAGCCAGTTCGCCAAAATCGACGCGTGCGGTCATGTCGAGGTCCACCGGCGTCACCGAGACGACCTGGTCGACGGCCAGCGCCTGGATGTCGCTGTCCGGCTCCAACCGTTCGGCGTCAAAGCCGGTGCGGAAACCCATAGGCACCGGGTCGCTGAGATGCACACGCCGGGGCGCAATGGCATGAAAATAGCGCTGGCGGCTCGAACGAGTCCAGCGCCAGGGGGTGTGGATCGTGGCATTTTTCGGGATATCGATCTTGAGCAGATCGACACCCGGCGGCAGGCCCTGCTGGAGCGCAACGCTGGCAAAGTGATAAACAAAGTGCGCAGCTACGGCAAATTCGACTTCCAGGCTATGGCTAAAATAGTGTTCCGGCGCCGTTTCCAACGAGATAGCCAACGCCGGCACAGCGACCGACGCCGCCTCCATCGCCGCCCCCACCGTGCCGGATACGGTAATCCCCTCGCCGATGTTCTCGCCATAATTGATGCCGGAGATACAGAGCCCCACCGGGCGTGCGGCCAGTTCGACCAGGGCGTGTTCCACTACCTGAGCGGGCGAGCCTTCGATGGCGTAGCCGGTAAACGAATGGCCGGCAACCGCAATCGTTTCAGCCAGGATCCGCCCGCCGCTGGTGGAGGGCTTGGCCCGTCCCACGCCCGATTGTTGCACCACCGGCGCCGCGATCAACAGTTCACCCAGCGGCAGACACGCCTGCACCGCCGCCAAAAGCCCCGGCGAACGGATGCCATCGTCGTTCGTAACCAAAATCAACGGACTGCTCGACTTACTCACAGCGTCCCACGCTCCACGTTCTACGTTCTATGTTCAGATCGCCCGCTGGCGCAACGCCGAACTCAGATAATCCATCAGCGAGACGACAATCGCAATGGCGAGGATCTGGGCGCTGGCGGCACGGTAGTTGAGCAGATTGATGTTCTGTTGCAACAGAAAACCGATCCCGCCGCCGCCGGCAAAACCGATGATGGTGGACATGCGCACGTTGATGTCCCAGCGGTACATGGTGAACGAGATATAGGGCGGGATGATTTGCGGGATCACGGCGTAGACGATCATCTGTAAGCGGTTGGCGCCGGTGGCGAGCACTGCCTCAATCGGCCCGGCGGCGATGTCCTCTACCTGTTCGGAATAGAGCTTGGCCAACGCCGCCACTGTGTGCAGCCCCAGCGCCAGCACGCCGGCAAAGGGGCCAATGCCCACCCAGACGGCAAAGACGATCACCATGATCAGCGCTTCGACAGAACGCAGCGCATTGAGCACAGTGCGCACCACATTGTAGACGGCCAGCCCGATGGGCAACGAAGTCTGGTAAGGGAAACGCAGCGCCAGCAACAGCCCACCCACGGCCCCAATCAGCGCCGGCCAGTAGAGAGTAGCGGCAGGATTGTTAAACTGGTAGAACCAGTCGATGCCTGCCCCAATCAGTGCCGCCAGCACCGCACCCGCCGCCAGCGCTAATAGCAGATTCAGCAGGTAGAGCGCCCGACTCGGCGTCCGTTCGACCAGGTGCTGCCCCAG
>QEUY01000660.1 GCA_003577365.1 Chloroflexota bacterium
GTCTTTTGCCTGCTCGAAGAGGCGCACAACTTTGCGCCCGCCAGCGTGGACGCGGTCACGACCGAGGCGCTCAAGCAGATTCTGAGCGAGGGGCGCAAGTTTGGCGTGAGCGTGGGGCTGATCACGCAGCGGCCCGGCAAGCTCGACAGCGATGTGCTGAGCCAGTGCATGACCCAGTGCATCATGCGCATCACCAACCCCATTGACCAAAACCGTATCGCCGAATCGGTGGAGAGCGTGGGCCGCGACCTGCTCAAGGAGCTGCCCAGCCTGAGCAAGGGGCAGGTGATCGTCAGCGGGGCGAGCGTCAACACGCCGGTGATGCTGCGTGTGCGCACGCGCATCACCCGCCACGGCGGCCAAGACCAGGACGCGCCCGGCGAGTGGAGCAAGTGGTTTGAGAGCGGCGACGGCCAGGCCGAGGCGCGCGACACCGCTCTGCCCGCCGCCAAGACAGTGCAAGTCGAAGACGACGGCGAAATCCTCTGGGCCTGAGGAAGGGCAGTGGAAGCTGCATCCTGGGCTGCACGGCAAATGGCTCAAGCAGCGGCTGCCGCCTGACCTGTGGGCGCAGCTCGCCGCACCCTATTCCCTCCCCCCTCCCCCCTTCCTGCCCACTGCCTTTTGCTACAAAGACTCGCTTCTTGCTACACTGAACGGGTGTCTATCCAACAGGCTCTGCTCTATCTAGATTAGAGGAAATGGCTATGCAACTACAAGGCAAGGTCGCGTTTGTCACCGGCGCGGGTTCGGGCATCGGCAAGGGCGCAGCGCTCATCTTTGCGCAGGAGGGGGCTAAGGTCGCGGTCCTCAGCCGTACCGAAAAGCAGATCAACGAGGTGGTCGACGAGATCAAAGCCCGGGGCGGCGAGGCGATGGCGATTGTGGCCGATGTCTCGCAGCCTGACCAGATGGAAGCCGCGGTCCAGCGCATTGTGGACACCTGGGGCCGGCTCGACATCGTCGTCGCCAACGCCGGCATCAACGGCGTCTGGGCGTCGCTGGAAGAACTCACGCCCGAAGACTGGGACAAGACCCTCGGTATTAACCTCAAAGGCACTTTCCTCACGGTCAAATATGCCGTGCCCCATCTCAAACAGCAGGGCGGCTCGGTCGTCGTCGTCTCATCGGTCAACGGCACGCGCATGTTCTCCAACACCGGCGCGACCGCCTACTCCTGTTCCAAAGCGGCGCAGCTCGCCTTCACCAAGATGGTGGCGCTGGAACTGGCGCATCATAAGGTGCGCGTCAACTGCATCTGCCCCGGCTGGATCCAGACCGAGATCGGCGACAACACCGACCGCCGCCCGGTCGACCGCTGGCCGGTGCAGTTCCCCCAGGGCGCGGTTCCGCTGACCCACGGCAAGCCCGGCTCGGTCGATCAATGTTCGCAGTTGATCCTCTTCCTGGCGTCGGACGCATCTAGCCACATCACGGGCACGGAGATGTGGATCGACGGCGGGCAGTCGCTGCTCCAGGGCTAACTTGGATTCAGCCCAGAAAGGTGCTTCACGCATGAAGATCAGCAACGTCACGCCCATGACCATGGGCACCGACTGGCGCAACATCACCTTTGTCAAGGTGGAGACCGACGAAGGGCTGACCGGCGTCGCCGACGTGCGCGCTCTCAACCGCACCGAGGCGGTGGTGGGCTATCTGAAAGAGGCCGTGCCCCGCTATGTGCTGGGCAGCGACCCATTTAACATCGAGCAGTTGGTCCACCGTATGTATCTCGAAGACTTTGGCCGGTCGGGTGAGATTGTCATGACCGGCATCGCCCTGATCGAGATCGCATGTTGGGATATTGTGGGCCAGGCGTTGGGCCAGCCCGTCTATCGGCTGCTGGGCGGTGCGGTGCGTGACAAGATCAAAGCCTATGCCAACGGCTGGTATACCGTCGAGCGCAGCCCGGAGGAGTTTCACGCCGCGGCCCGCCGCGTGGTGGAACGCGGCTATCGGGCGCTCAAGTTTGACCCCTTTGGCGCGGGCTTCTATGAGATGGAGCGCGCCGACAAGGTCAAATCGATCGCGCTGGTCGAGGCTGTGCGCGACGCCGTGGGGCCAGAGGTGGACATCCTGGTCGAGATGCATGGCCGCTTTAACCCGGTGACCGCCATTGAGATCGCACGCGAACTGGCTCCCTTCCAGCCAAGCTGGTTCGAAGAGCCGGTGCCGCCCGAAAACCTGGCGGCGCTCAAAAAAGTGGCCGACGCGGTCGCGCCGCTGGGCATCCCCATCGCCACCGGCGAGCGCATCCACACGCCGTTTGAATTTCGCGAGCTGTTCGAGCTGCAGGCCGCCGACGTCATCCAGCCCGACATCACCCATTTCGGCGGGATCCTCAACACCAAGAAGCTGGCGGCCTGGGCAAATAACTACTACATGCTGATCGCGCCGCACAATGTGGGCGGGCCGGCCTCGACCGCGGCGGCGCTGCATCTGGCGGCCTGCACCACCAACTTCAAGATTCAGGAATATTTCAACGACTTCGCCGAAGCGTTTGTCAAGGAGGCCGCTGACGGGCTGCCCGAAGTAATCGACGGCTATTTCGCCCTGCCCGACCGCCCCGGCCTGGGGTTGACGCTCAACGAAGAGGTGATCGCGGCCCATCCGCAGCGTTCGCTGCACTTCAACCTCTTCGCCCAAGACTGGCACAAACGCAGCGTGAAGGAACAGGCGTAGGCGCGGGACATACGCATCTTCCTGGAGCCTTCCGGCCCGCCCCAAGCGAATCCTCATTGTGCCATCGTAGCGGCCGTTTTCTAACCGCCGCGGCCAGCTACCCAGACCGGCGGTAAGCATACCGCCGCTACGGTGGCAAGTAAGCCCGCTTGAGCGGGCGTCGTTCTTTCGTCAGGTCCTTTAGGGCCTGGCGGTAGCGGCTGGCACGCTCCTGCAAAAGTCGTTTGTGTGTTCATCCCCGCTGTGCTATCGTCTTGAGCTATGAAACTGCCCGATCTGCATCCGGCGCGGCGCGCCTTTGG
>QEUY01000661.1 GCA_003577365.1 Chloroflexota bacterium
GTCGAGCAAACTGTCGAGCCAACTGTGGAGCCAACGCCGGATTGGTGTAACCCGGAGATCGTCGGTCGCAATAAGGAGCCGGCTCACGCCACGCTGATCCCCTTTGCCGATGTGGAGACAGCGCGGCGCGCCTATGCCGGTCTGATCGCCGAGCGCAGCGCATCACCCTATCTGCGTTCATTGGACGGCGATTGGCGTTTCTATTTCACCCCCCGCCCTGCGGAGATGCCGGAGGGCTTTTTCGCGCCAAACTTTGACGACAGCGGCTGGGACACGATCCCCGTACCGAGCAACTGGCAGATGATCGGCGAGGTGGCGCAGGGACGGCCCACCTATGACATCCCGATCTACACCAACGTGACCTACCCCTTCCCGATCGACAACCTGCCGGCGGTGCCGGTCGACGACAACCCCACCGGCCATTACCGGCGCAGCTTTGACGTGCCTGCGGCGTGGGACGGGCGGGAGATCTTTCTGCACTTTGAGGGGGTCGATTCGGCCTGTTATGTGTGGGTCAACGGCCAGAAGGTGGGGTACAGCCAAGAGAGCCGGCTGCCCGCCGAGTTCAACATCACGCGCTTTGTGACGCCGGGGCGCAATCTGCTGGCGGTGCAGGTGCTGCGCTGGTCGGACGGCAGCTATCTGGAGGATCAAGACTTTTGGCGCATGAGCGGCATCTACCGCAGCGTCTGGCTTTGGTCTGCGCCCAAGGTGGCGATCCGTGATTTCTTTGTGCGCACCGATCTGGACGCGGCCTATCGCGATGCCACGCTGCGCGTGCAGGCGCAGATCGCCAACCGCACGCCCTCCCCGGCTCAGCGGCGGCTCACGCTGCGGCTGTTTGACGCCGAGGGCGCAGCCGTGATCGACCCTGCGGCGCAGGTATCTGTGAATGCAGCCGGGGAGGACGAAGCGTCTGTCGAGGTCAGCGCGCCGGTGGCGCGGCCGCGACTGTGGAGCGACGAAGACCCCTATCTCTATACCTGCGTGCTGGCGCTGGAGGATGAGGCGGGCGCGGTGCAGGAGGCGGTGGCCTGCCGCGTGGGCTTCCGCGAGGTCAGGCTGCAAAATGGGCAGGTGCAGGTCAATGGCCGGCCCATCCTGTTCAAAGGCGTCAACCGGCATGAGCATGACCCGCAGACGGGCCACACGGTTTCCACCGAGAGCATGATCCGCGACATCGAGATCATGAAGCGGTTCAACGTCAACGCCGTGCGTACCTCGCACTACCCCAACGACCCGCGCTGGTATGAACTGTGCGACCGTTACGGGCTGTTCCTCTACGACGAGGCCGATGTGGAGACGCATGGCGTCTGGGATCGGCTGGCGAAGGACCCGCTGTGGGAGACGGCGTTTGTCGACCGTGCGGCGCGTATGGTGGGCCGCGACAAAAATCACCCCAGCATCATCGTCTGGTCGCTGGGCAATGAGTCGGGCTATGGGCGCAACCACGATGCGATGGCGGCCTGGATCCGCGCCCATGACCCGACGCGCTTGATCCACTATCACCCCGCCGACGACGCGCCCGTGGTCGACATCCTGGGGCCGATGTATCCGAGCGTGGCGCGCATTATCGAGATGGCGCAGGCGCCGCATGAGACGCGGCCGATCGTCATGTGCGAATATGCCCATTCGATGGGTAACAGCACGGGCAACCTGACCGACTATTGGGACGCGGTCGCCGCCTACCCGCGCCTGCAGGGCGGTTTTATCTGGGATTGGGTCGACCAGGGGATTCTGCGCCAGACGGAGGATGGCCGCATCTGGTATGCCTACGGCGGCGATTTTGGCGACAAGCCGAATGACGCCAACTTCTGCGGCAATGGGCTGTTGGGTTCGGACCGCACGCCGCACCCGGCGCTGTGGGAATTGAAGAAGGTGCAGGAGCCGGTGCAGGTTGAGGCTATGGACTTGGAGGCCGGGCGGCTGCGCGTGCATAACCGCTATGTCTTCAGCGACCTTGGCAAACTTGAACTGGTTTGGGAGGTGCGCGAGGTGGGGCCGGTCTCCACGCAGACCGGCGCAGTGACCGCGCGCATCGTCCAGCAGGGCGCGCTGCCGCGCCTGATGACTGCGCCGGGCGGCAGCGACGAGGTCCAGGTTCCGCTGAACCTGTCTGCGCCGGAGCCGGGCGCCGAGCGTTGGCTGATGGTGCGGGCGCGGCTGGCCGAGGCGACGCTTTGGGCCGAAGCAGGGCATGAGGTTGCCTGGGCGCAGTTTGCGCTGCCGGTGCGTGCCGAGCAGACGCCAGTGGCGGGGATTAGCGGGCCGCGCCTGGAGGAGCGCGCGGCGAGCTTCCGCCTGGCAGGCAACGGTCTGGCCGTGGAGATCGACCGCGAGCGCGGGCGTCTGCTGGCATTGGAAGCGGGCGGGCGCAACTGGGTGCAGAGCGGCCCGGCGCTTCAGATCTGGCGTGCGCCCACCGACAACGATGCCAACACCTGGGGCGACCAGCGCGCCGCCATTCACTGGCGCGAGCTGGGGTTAGATCGGCTCGAAGAGCAGATCGACGGGGTGATGGTGGAAGAGGTGGGCGACGACGGCATCACCGTGCAAGTGCGCGGGGCGGCTGTGGCTGCGCTGGATGCAGAGGCGATCCAGGCGGCGCGCTGGCAGACCACACTGGAGCGGCTCTCCCGTCTGCTGGGGCACGCGCTCGACGAAGGGGAGATGCGGCTGTTGGGCCAGAGTTTCGGTGTGGTCTATGACAAGCTTCCCGGCGACAGCAGCCAGTTCAAGGCGGGCGCTTTGGTCGAACGGCTGGACGAGATCGGGCGTGTGGCTGACCTGGTGTCCACGCTGCACCAGATGCTGGCGGCGCGGCGCAGCACGCCGATTCCGGCTGAGGTGGAGCGTGAGCTGGCGCGCTACAAAGGCCAGTCGGTCGCGGAGCTCAAGGCGATGCTGCGCCCGCCCAGCGAGTCGCGCTTCGACTATGTGCTGCGCTATGCGCTGCGCCCTGACGGCGGGCTGGCCCT
>QEUY01000662.1 GCA_003577365.1 Chloroflexota bacterium
ACCCCTTTTGCCAATGAGCCGGACACCGACTGGTCGCTGCCGGCGAACTGCGCCTGGATCGGCGAGGTGATGGAGCGCTGGCGGCAGGCCGCGCCGGAGCCGATCCCGCTGCAGATCGACGGCCAGGAACTCTATACCGATCAAACTGCCGGCCAAACCGTAGATGGGGTGGACCCCTCACGGCCCGGCGTCGTGGCCTACCGTCACAGCGTGGCCGGTCCTGCCCAGGTGGAGCAAGCCCTGAGCGCAGCGGTGGCCGCCCAGCCCACGTGGGCGGCGCAGCCGGTGGCAGAGCGGCGGCGGCTGCTCCTCCAGGCCGCGGCAGCGCTGGCGCGCCGCCGCGGGGATCTGATCGGCGCGATGACCGTGGATGGGGCCAAGACCGTGGCCGAAGCCGACCCCGAAGTCTCCGAGGCGGTGGATTTCGCCCGCTACTATGCCCATGCGCTGGATCTGGGCGACGAGACCGCCGGCTGCCGGCTGGAGCCGCTGGGCGTCGTGGTCGTCACGCCGCCGTGGAATTTCCCGCTCTCGATTCCGGCGGGCGGGGTCTTGGCCGCGCTCATGGCCGGCAATGCCGTCATCCTCAAACCGGCCCCGGAAGCGGTCTTGGTGGCGTGGCATCTGGCGCAGGCCCTGTGGGCTGCCGGCATCCCCAAGCGCGTGCTTCAGTTTGTGCCCGCACCCGACAACGAGGTCGGCCAGGTGCTGATCACCGACCCGCGCACCGCCGGGGTCATCCTCACCGGCAGCATCGAAACGGCGCGGCTTTTTCTCGGTTGGCGGCCCGACCTGCGGCTCTTTGCCGAAACCAGCGGCAAAAACAGCCTGATCATCACCGCCATGGCCGACCGCGACCAGGCGATCAAAGACCTGGTGCGGTCGGCCTTTGGGCACAACGGGCAAAAATGTTCGGCGGCCAGCCTGGCGATCTGCGAGGCCGAAGTCTATGACGACCCGATCTTTCTGCGCCAACTGCAAGACGCCGCCGCCAGCCTGCCTGTCGGTTCGGCCTGGGATGCGATGAGCGCCATCACGCCGCTTTCACAGCCGCCTTCGGACAAGCTGCGGCGGGCGCTGGAGAGCCTGGAGCCGGGTGAAAGCTGGCTGCTGGAGCCAAAACCCCTTGCCGTCGAAGGGCATTCGGGCGCGCCGCGCCTCTGGTCGCCGGGGATCAAGCTGGGCGTGCAGCCCGGTTCCTTCTTCCACCAGACCGAATGCTTTGGCCCGGTGCTAGGGCTGATGCGCGCCCGCGACCTAGAGGAAGCCATCGAGTTTGCTAATGGCACGCCCTTTGGGCTGACCGGCGGCATCCACACGCTGGACGAGCGGGAGCGCGCGCGCTATCAGGAACAGATCGAGGTGGGCAACGTCTATATCAACCGCCCCATCACCGGCGCGATCGTGCAGCGCCAGCCCTTCGGCGGGTGGAAGGCGTCCAACGTGGGGTCCAGCGCCAAGGCCGGCGGCCCCAATTATGTACTGCAACTGGGCGTGTGGCGCGAAGAGGGACTGCCCACCCTGCTGGCGGAACCTGCGCCTGCGGCAGCGGAGTTGCTGGCGCGCTGTCTGCGCCAGATCGAGGGCGAGGCAGACCAGGCACGCTTGCGCACCAGCGCCGGCAGCTATGCCTGGGCCTGGCAGACGCACTTTGGCCGCGCGCATGACCCGAGCCAGGTGCTTGGCGAACAAAATCTCTTTCGCTACCGCTCGTGCCGGCGCGTTCTGCTGCGGGTCGATCCGGGGGCGAGCCGGGTCGCCGTGGCGCAAGTGCTCCTGGCCGCAGCGACCGCCAGCGCACCGCTTGAGGTCAGCGCAGCTCCAGAGGCAGACTGGGCATGGTTACAGGCATTGGGCTATCCCATGAGTGAGGAAGATGAGTCGAGGTTTCTGGCACGCTTGCAGACCGGTCAATTCGAGCGCCTGCGCCTGCTGGCGCCACCGTCCGTGGCGCTGCGTGAGCTTGCCAACCGCCTGGCCGTGCATGTCGTCGACGCGCCGGTGCTGGCCAATGGGCGGCTGGAACTGCGCCACTATCTGCGAGAGCAGGCGGTCTCGCATACGGTGCATCGCTATGGCAACCTGCCCGGCGGGGTCGAGTAGACAGACCAAATGATTCGGGTTGAGACCAGATGAGCAAGGGGTCACACGCCGCACAGCCAAGTGAATAAGAACAAGTGAATAAGAAGTGGACAGTTTTTGATGTGGCGCATGAGCGCCAACCTGTACAAGACTGGGGCTGCCGAAGATCGGCAGCCCCAACTGTTTTGACTGTGCTTTCTTTGAAGGAGGGTGATCTATGACACATCAAGCCGGATCGCTTCCCGCTCTCAGGAGCCGGCCTACGATGCAGGTGACAGCCTTCGACCGCTTTGCCGGACTCTGTGCGATCCTAGCTGGGATCGCCATCTTCTGCTATGCGATTGCCTTCGTCGTCATCGCCCGGCGCGCCCCGGAACTGGGGGGACTGCTGAGCGCGCTCTTTCTGTTGCTAAGTGGGCTGCTGGCAACGCCGCCATGGACGGCGGTCTACGCCCGTCTGCGCGAGGCCGATGGCCTCTTTGCGCTGTGGGCGCTGGCGTTGGGCTGGGCGGGCGCATTCGGCGCGGCCATCCACGGCGGCTATGACCTGGCCAATGCCCTCCACCCGCCTGCGCTTCCGGCGGAATTGGCGGCTGGGCTGGCGACCGTGCCAAGCCAGGTGGACCCGCGTGGTCTGCTGACCTTCGGCGTGGCCGGTCTGGCGACGTTCGTCGTCGCTTGGCTGGTCGGGCGCGGCGCAGGCTTGCCGCGAGCTCTCGGCTATCTTGCCTATTTGCTGGCAACCCTGTTGGTTGTCATTTATGTCGCACGGTTGACCATCCTCGACCCGGCGAACCCGCTGCTGTTGGCGCCTGTGCTGCTGGCCGGTTTTCTGGTCAACCCCGCGTGGTATCTGTGGCTGGGCCTGGCGCTCTGGCGCGGGCAACAAGCCTGA
>QEUY01000663.1 GCA_003577365.1 Chloroflexota bacterium
GTGCCGTTGTAGAGGATGCTCTCGACCTTTTCTTTGATCACCATGCCCATGACCACATGCGTGTTGAAATCGTTCGTGCGTTTGGCCAAGTAGTTGGTCGCATGGCCCGGCACACGTTCCGCCACGTCGGTCGCCCGGATGCCTAACTCGCTGCCCGTATAGCTCAACTCCGGGAAAACAATCAGGTCTGTGCGTTGTTCAGAGCAGATCTTCTCGACAAAATCGCCCATCTTGCGCAGATTCCCCTCCAGGTCTGCGAGGTCGGGGGCCATCTGCACCAACGCAATCGTGATCTCACGCGGCATGGTAACTCTCCTGTGGCAGCCGTGTTGTCTGCGGCTCGGCAATACGGTAGAGGCAATACAGCAGAAATGACCTCGCCAGTATAGCACACCCCGCTTGATTCACCATTTGGGCGCTTTTACGATACAATGTTGCCTAACCAACTGGCTGCCTGACCGGTACGCTCAGACAGCCGGGGGCTGAGACGCGCAGCGTCTTCAGTCTCCTATCGGGGACGCTCGGCCAGCGCGGGTGACTGAAATGACTGAGGAGAAAAGCGGTATTCTATGATGAGCAAAATCGGCGTCTGGTTCCGGCGCGCCTGGATAGTGCTGCTGATCGCCGGCGTGGTGATCGCACTCGACCAGTGGAGCAAAGCCTGGGTGCGCGCCGCCATCCCCAACCTCGGCGACATCCGGCGCATCCCCGGCTTGGGCGATGTCTTTCTGCTCGAGCACGTGCATAACTATGGGGCTGCGTTTGGCATCCTGCAGAACTGGGGCAATCTGTTCGTCGTCGTCGCCGCCGTCGTCACCGTCGCCATCCTCATCTACGTCTGGCATATCCCTGCCAACCAGACCTTTATTCGGGTTCTGTTGGGTCTGCAAATGGGCGGGGCGATCGGCAATGTCATCGATCGCCTGACCCAAGGCTATGTCACCGACTTCGCCAAATTGGGGATTCCCGGCTTCTACTACATCCCCAACTTCAACGTCGCCGACAGCGCCATCGTCTGCGGGGTGATCGGCCTGGGCATCTACATCATCGTCGAAGACATCCGCCAGCAGCGCGCCGCCCATGCCCGCCAAGCCGCTCTCGCCGCCGATACCTCTCATCCGGACGCATCCTAGCGCCCCGGCCAAGGACAGCACCCCGCATGATCGACCCGGACCACACACCGCAGCCTGTGGTCCGGCTGCGTGTAGAGAAAGACGGCCAGGGCCAACGGCTGGACCGCTGGCTCGCCGCCCAGTTTCCCGAATACAGCCGCAGCGCGCTCCAACGCTGGATCAAAGACGGCGCTGTCGCCGTCGACGGGATACCCGCACGCGCCGGCCAGCGCCTAATGGCAGGAGAGGCGATCGCCATTACCTTGCCGGATGCCCCCGTCGCCGCCGACCTGCGCGCCGAAGCGATCCCGCTTGACATCCTCTATGAGGATGCCGACATTCTGGTCATCAACAAACCCGCAGGCATGGTAGTCCACCCCGCGCCAGGCCACAGCGCAGGCACGCTGGTCAACGCCGTGCTCCATCACTGCCCCGACCTCGCCGGCATCGGCGGCGAACGCCGGCCCGGCATCGTCCACCGGCTGGACAAGGATACCTCCGGCGTCATGGTCGTCGCCAAGCATGAGCGCGCCCTGCGCCATCTTCAGGCCCAGTTCAAAACCCGCCAAGTTCAAAAGGAGTATTTGGCGCTCGTCGAGGGCCGGCTCACCCCCCAGGAAGGCCGCATCATTGCGCCGCTGGGCCGCCACCCCGTCGACCGCAAACGACAGACCGTCATCCCCCCGTCTGCCGCCGGCGGAGCTCGCAGCCGCGAGGCCATCACCGGCTATCGCGTGGAGGCCGTGTTTACTGCGCCTGTCCACAACGACCGGGGCATCGGCCACTTCAGCTTGGTGCGCGCCCACCCTATCACCGGGCGCACCCATCAAATTCGGGTCCACCTGGCCTGGCGCGGTCACCCGATCGTGGGCGACCCCCTCTACGGGCTGCGCCATCAACGGCTCGCCACGCCGCGTCTCTTTCTACACGCCGCCCGCCTCTGCCTGCGTTTGCCGGACAGCGGCGAAATGCGCGAGTTTCAAGCGCCGCTCGCGCCGGATCTACGAATTGTGCTGGATCGGCTGGTGCGTGAGGCTTAACGCGGCGAATGGCGCACAGCGGGCGGGCCGGGGCGGCTAGCCTGTGGCGCGGGTGTCCCGCCGCCGCTGCGGCGCGACGCCACCAGCGGGCGCTCGCGGGTCAGACGCCGGTCAGGCGCACGAACGGCAGGGGCTTCGGGCGCAGCAAGCGCCGGCGTGTGGCTCCACCCAAGCTGTAATGAAGCGCACAGCACGGCGGCGATACAACCGAGGAACAACCGGCGGCTATTTGGGAAACGGCGTAGCATCGTTGATAGCTTTCCTTACTGGGTCTTGTCGCAATGCCTACACCACTTTACTACGGCCTGCCGCCGCTGCCTACCGACAATTGACCGATCCCAACATGCCCAATATGCCATCATCCTACACAGCCACCATCCTACACAGCCTTCATCGCACCTAGACACTCTTACTGCCAAGCCAGGGGACAAGTGCCCCTTGCGCTCCCCCCTGGGTTGTGCCACGATCGGGGCATGCAACCAGGGTCGCCAGACCAGGCATAGGCAACTTCAAGCTCAAGAAAGGCAGTGACCTCATGTTGATCACCAAACAGGCTGCACTCGACTATCATGCCCAGGGCAGGCCCGGCAAACTCAAGATCGTCGCCACCAAGCCGATGGACACCCAGCTTGACCTCTCCCTGGCCTATTCGCCCGGAGTCGCCTATCCTGTCTTGGAGATCGCCCAAAACCAAGACCTTGCCTACGACTACACGGCTAAAGGCAACCTCGTCGCCGTGATCAGCAACGGCACGGCCATCCTCGGCCTGGGCAATCGCGGCGCCCAGGCGTCCAAGCCGGTCATGGAGGGCAAAGC
>QEUY01000664.1 GCA_003577365.1 Chloroflexota bacterium
CTCTTTGCCGAAGCGATCGCCCAGCTCTTGGGGCACACGCGCGCCGTCAAGGTAGTGGGCGCGGCCGCAACCCTGGACGACGCGCTGGCGCTGCTGCCCCTACAGATGCCTGACCTGGTGCTGGTCCTCACCGGCAGCGAGGAGGGCCATCTTGACCTCTGCCCGCTGCTCACCGCCTATCCCGACCTGCCCATCCTGCGCGCCGATCTCAACGCCGTCGATCTTCGCATCATCAGCAGCCGGCGGGTGGGGACCCGAACGGCTGACCTCATGGCGGCGATCCAATCACTGCCCACACGGAGATGATTCCATGACCCGAGTGTCCCGACGTGATTTCCTCAAACTATCCGGCGGTGCGGCGCTCAGCCTTGCGCTGATGGGCGCGCCGCTCGAATTTCAACTGCTCCAGCCCGTCAACGTCGACAACCCCTTGGCCGTCTACCCCGCGCGGGAGTGGGAGCAAGTCTACCGCGACCAGTATGCCTATGATTCCTCGTTCACCTTTGTCTGCTCGCCCAACGACACCCATGCCTGCCGCATGCGCGCCTTTGTGCGCAACGGCATCATCCTGCGCTGTGAAACCAACTATGATGTCGAGCGCTACAGCGACCTCTACGGCAACCGCGCCACCGCGCATTGGCACCCGCGCGGCTGCAAAAAGGGCCAGACCTTTCACCGCCGCATCTACGGCCCGCACCGGCTCAAGGGTCCCTTGATGCGCAAGGGCTGGCAAGAATGGGCCGACGCTGGCTTCCCGCTGCTCACGCCGGAGAACCAGGCCAAGTATAAATTCTCCTCGCGCGGGACAGACGAACTGCTGCCGGTGAGCTGGGAGACGGCCTACAGCTATATCGCCAAAGGCATGGTCGCCATCGCCCAACGTTACTCGACCCAGGAAGGGGTCGATCTGCTGCGCCAACAGGGCTACCCCGAAGAGATGATCGAGGCGATGGGCGGCGCGGGCACGCGCACCTTTAAATGCCGCGGCGGCATGGGGCTGCTGGGCGTGATCGGCAAGTACGGCATGTATCGCTTCGCCAACACGCTGGCCTTGCTCGACGCGCAGCTGCGCGGCGTTGGGCCTGACGCCGCCCTGGGCGGGCGCACCTGGTCGAACTATACCTGGCACGGCGACCAAGCCCCCGGCCACCCCTTTGTCACCGGGCTGCAGGCCTCCGACGAAGATTTCAACGACCTGCGCAACTCGCGCTTGCACATCCAATGCGGCAAGAACCTGGTCGAGAACAAGATGGCCGAGTCGCATTTCTTTGTGGAATGCATGGAGCGCGGGGCCAAGATCGTCACGATCACGCCGGAATATTCGCCGCCCGCCACCAAGTCGGACTACTGGATCCCCATTCGCCCGGCGACCGATACGGCGCTCTTCCTGGGCATCACGCGCTGGCTGATGGACAACCAGCGTTATGATGCCGAGTTCGTGAAGCGTTTTACCGATTTTCCCTTGCTGGTGCGCCTGGACACCTTGAAACGGCTGAGCGCAGCCGATGTCTTCCCCGACTATCAACTGGCCCTAGACCCCAATGGGGTGAGTTTCTCGCTGCATGGGCTGACCGCAGACCAATATGCCCGCTTGGGCGACTATGTGGTGCGCGACGCCGCCAGCGGCGACTTGGCCGCCGTGACGCGCGAGGATGTCGGCGAGGTGCTTACCGCCAAAGGCATCGACCCGGAACTGGATTGGCGCGGCGAAGTGACGTTGGCGGACGGCAGCACGGTCGAGGTGATGACGCTCTGGGCGATGCATGTGGAGCATCTGCAGGACTATGACCTGGACACGGTGGCGGAGATCACCAACGCCCCGCGCCACCTGATCGAGCAGTTGGCCGAGGACATCGCCACCATGGAGCCGGTGGCGCTGCACATCGGCGAAGGCATCAACCATTGGTTCCATGCCACGCTCGCCAACCGCGCCCAGTTTCTGCCGCTGATGCTCACCGGCAACATCGGGCGACCGGGGGCCGGCTGCTATACCTGGGCGGGCAACTATAAATCGGCGCTCTTCCAAGGCTCGGCCCAAACTGGCCCCGGCTTCAAAGGCTGGGTGGCCGAAGACCCCTTCGAGCCGAACCTGGACGAGGCCGCGCCGGGGCGTGACATCCATGCCCACGCCTACACCAAAGACGAGGAACCTGCCTATTGGAACCATTCGGAACGGCCCTTGATTGTGGACACGCCCAAATATGGCCGCAAGGTCTTCACCGGCCATACGCATATGCCCACCCCCACCAAGGTGCAGTTCGTGACCAATGTCAACCTGCTCAACAACGCCAAGCATCACTATGAGATGATCAAGAATGTCAACCCCAACATCGAGTTGATCATCACCATGGATATCGAGATGACGGCCACGGTGGAATATGCCGACTTTGCCCTGGCCGCCAATTCCTGGGCCGAATTTGAGACCTACGAGATCACGGCCTCCTGTTCGAACCCCTTCTTGCAGATGTGGAAAGGGGGCATCCCGCCGCTCTATGACACGCGCGACGACTCGCGCATCTTGGCCGAAGTGGCGGCAGCGATCGGCGACGAGATCGGCGACCCCCGTTTCCGCGACTATTGGAAATTTCTGCTTGAAGGCCGGCCTGAAGTCTATATCCAGCGGCTGCTCGATTCGTCGCTGACGACCTCCGGTTATCAGTTTACGGATATTGCCGCGGGGAAATATGGTGAACCGGGCGCGGCGCTGATGCTCTTCCGCACCTATCCGCGCATCCCCTTCTGGGAACAGATCAACGAATCGACGCCCTTCTATACCGATACGGGGCGGCTCAACAGCTATTGCGACATCCCCGAAGCCATCGAGTACGGCGAGAACATCATCAGCCATCGCGAAGGCCCCGAAGCCACCCCCTATCTGCCCAACGTGATCGTGAGCCGCAGCCGCTTTGTCCGCCCCGACGACTACGGCATCCCGCTCGACGCTATGGG
>QEUY01000665.1 GCA_003577365.1 Chloroflexota bacterium
GCGACGATGCCGATCGCGTCGATCGGTTCACCCTCCTCGTCCAACTCCGCCTTACCGCCGGCCACTGCCTCCACGCCGGGCGGCAGCGCGATGATCGTATCGTCCTGGACGCGGTCATTGTCGGCCACCAGCAGCGTATAGCCTGCCGGGATCTCGACCGTGCGCGCCTTGAGATCGGTGCGGCTCACCTTGAGCATACGCACCTCTCCCTCCCAGTAGATATCGACCGTGCCGTCCATCTCGGCGATGACCGCTTCACCCTTGGGGTTGCGCGCCTCGAACAGCTCTTCGACACGCGGCAGACCTTGGGTGATGTCGTCGGTGCCGGCCACACCGCCAGTATGGAAGGTGCGCAGCGTCAACTGCGTGCCCGGCTCGCCGATCGACTGGGCCGCGATGATCCCCACCGCTTCGCCCATCTTGATGATGCCGCCGCGCGCCAGGTCCTCGCCATAGCACTTCTTGCAGATGCCAAAGCGCGATTCACAGCTCAGCGCGCTGCGTACAAAGGCCCGCTTGACGCCATGCCGCGCCACCGTGGCCAGCGCCGCCTCGTCCAACAGCGTCCCTGCCGGGAGCAGCACCTCGCCCGTCTTGGGGTCAGAGATGTCGCCCGCCAAGAAGCGCCCGGCAATGCGCTCGCCAAAGGTCTCGCCGATCGCCTTGGCGCTCGCCTCGTCGATCCAGATGCCCGAGGCAGTGCCGCAGTCCTCTTCGGTGATGATCACATCCTGCGCCACGTCCACCAGACGCCGCGTCAGATAACCGGCGTCGGCAGTGCGCAGCGCGGTGTCGGCCAGGCCCTTGCGCGCGCCGTGCGTGCTCAAGAAGTACTCCAAGGCCGTCAGCCCTTCGCGGAAGTTGGAGCGGATCGGCAGCGGGATGATGCGCCCATTGGGGTCGGCCATCAGACCACGCATCCCGGCCAACTGGCGGATGGGATTGATGCCGCCCTTGGTCGCACCCGACTGCGCCATCGCGCCCAGGCCATGGGCCGGGCTGAGCAGGCTCTTGACCGCATCGGTCACCTCGTCAGTCGCCCGCGTCCACAACTCGACGATCTTGTTGTACTGCTCCTCGGCGGTGATCAGGCCGCGGCGATACTGCTGCTCCGAAAGCTCCACCTCGCGCGCGGTGCGCTCCAGGATTTCGGCCTTCTTTTCCGGCACCTGGATGTCGCTGACCGCGATGGTGATGCCGGAGCGCGTCGCATAGCGGAAGCCCATATCCTTGATATTGTCCACCACCTCGGCGGTCTTGTCCGGCCCCAGGTGCTTATAGCAGCGCGCCACCACGGCATCCACGCCCTTGCGGTCGAGGACATCGTTGACAAACCACAGTTCTTCGGGCAGCGCACGGTTAAAGATGATGCGCCCCACCGTGGTCTTGATCAGCCGCTCGGTGGGCCAGTTGGCGCCCAACAGCCCCAGCACACGCAGCGCTTCACGCGTCTCGTCCATGGCCGCCGTGCCGAAGCCGGCAATGGCATCCACCATCTTGGCTTCGCCGCGGGCGTAGAGGTCCATCAGTTCCCCGACGGTCTGCACGCCATGCGCTTGCAACGCGGCCAAGACACGGTCGTCGATCCCAGCTTGCTCCCCCTTGGGGGCCATCAACTCCGACCCGATCAGGAGCTGCTCGACCGGCAGTTGATCATAGCGGTTGGTGAACCACACCCGGATCGGCTCGCGCAGCTTGATCACGCCCATATCATGGGCATACTCGGCCTCGTCCATGGTGGCAAAGGTCGGGTACTGCGGCTCCTGGCCGTTGGCCCCATCCTGAGCAGCTCCATTGCCGTTGCTCCCACGCGGTTTGCGCCGCTCCTCCATCACCGTCAGATAGTAGACGCCCATGACCATGTCCTTGGACGGGCCGACGATGGGGTCGCCGCTGCTGGGCTTGAGCAGGTTCTTGCTCGCCAGCATCAGCTCGCGCGCCTCGCGCACAGCCTGGGCGCTCAGCGGCACATGCACGGCCATCTGGTCGCCGTCAAAGTCGGCGTTGAACGCCGCACAGGTCAGCGGGTGCAGTTGAATGGCGCTGCCTTCGACCAGGATCACCTCAAAGGCTTGGATGCCCAAGCGGTGCAGCGTCGGCGCGCGGTTCAACAACACCGGGCGCTCCTTGCAGATCTCCTCCAGCACATCCCAAACTTCGGGGCTGGAGCGATCCACCATGCGCTTGGCGCTCTTGATGTTGTGCGCGTAGTTGTATTCCACCAAGCGGCGCATGACGAAGGGCTTGAAGAGTTCCAGCGCCATCTTCTTGGGCAGGCCGCACTGGTGCAGCTTGAGCGTCGGGCCGATCACGATCACCGAGCGCCCGGAATAGTCCACGCGCTTGCCCAACAGGTTGCGGCGGAAGCGCCCCTGCTTGCCCTTGAGCAGATCGCTCAGGCTCTTGAGCTTGCGCTTGCCGCTGCGGCTCACCGCTCGCCCGCGGCGGCCATTGTCCACCAGGCTGTCGACCGCTTCCTGCAACATGCGCTTCTCGTTGCGCACGATCACATCCGGCGCGCCCAGCTCCATCAGACGGCGCAGCCGGTTGTTGCGGTTGATCACACGCCGGTAGAGGTCGTTCAGGTCCGACGTGGCAAAGCGCCCGCCGTCCAACTGCACCATCGGGCGCAGGTCGGGCGGAATGACCGGCAGCGCGGTCATGATCATCCATTCGGGCCGGTTGCCGCTCTTGCGAAAGTTCTCGACCACGCGCAGCCGCTTGGCGGCCTTTTTGCGGCGCTGCTTGCTGCGCGTCGTGCGGATCTCACGGCGCAGCTCCTTGGTCAGCTTTTCCAGGTCGATCTTGGCGACGATGTCGCGCACCGCTTCCGCGCCCATACCCGCGGTGAAGACATTGCCCCAACGCTCGGCCAGTTCGCGATAGCGGTTCTCGGTCAGAAGCTGCTTTTCCTCCAACAGCTTCAGGTCGTCCAGGTCG
>QEUY01000666.1 GCA_003577365.1 Chloroflexota bacterium
TGGGGCGCGGTGGGAAACCAGGCAAGCTGGCCCGCCACAAACGCCAGCGCCGCGGCCGCGACCATCACCAGCAGCGGGCGCGTCATCGGCGAGGCGAAGAGCTTGATCTGCCGCCGGCGCACCGCCATGTCAAAGAGCCACAGCCCCACCAGCAGCCCCAGCAGCAAGACCGCCACATTCAGCCCGCCGGGCAGGCGCGGCGACGGCACGGTCAGGGCGACAAAGACCAGCCCCACCAGCCCCAGGCGCGGGGCCTGCAGCAACAGCAAGACGCCGCCTGCCCCCACCAGCGCCGCCAGCAGCAGCATCTGCAAGCGTGTCGAGAGTTGCAGCGGGACCGCCGCCGCCAGCGCCAGCGCCCCCGCCACCAACAGCCGGTTGAACCAGGTGTGGTTGAGCAGATCGCCCAACCGGTTGGCCGTGATCGCGCCTGCCATGACCCGCTGGATCATCGCCGGCCAGCGCCCGCCACGCGCTCGACCAGTTCCAGGAGATGGGGCGTCTGGCCGCGCCAGTCGTACTGCGTCTGCACCAGCCGGTAACCGGCGCCGGCCAGGCGGGCGCGCAGGCCCGGCTCTTGCAGCAGGCGCAGCACCGCCTCGGCGAAGGCGCGCGGCGTGTCGGCGATCAGCAGATGGACGTCATGCGCCGCCGCCAGCCCCTCCGCGCCCTTGGTCGTCGTCACCACCGGCGTGCGCAGCGCCAGGGCCTCCAGGATCTTGAGGCGCGTCCCGCCGCCGCTGAGGATCGGGACCACGCTGCACCCGGCGCGTGCGATCCAGGGCCGGATGTCGTCCACGATGCCCGTCTGTGTCACGTTGGCGGCGGGAGGCAGCGATTTGCCTGCCGGGTCGCCGGTGATGGTGAGCGTGACATCGGGGATCTGGGCCTGAATCTGTGGATAGACGGCGCGTATAAACCAGTCCATCGCCTCATGGTTGGCGAAATAGCGAAAGGAGCCGGTGAAGATCAGGCTGTGGTCAACCGGCGTCTCGTTCACATCGGCATAGGCGGCCAGATCGACGCAGTTGGGGATCACCTCAATCGCGCCATAGCCGGGGACCGCCTGGGCGACCAACGCCTGCTCGCGCGCCGAAACGACCGTGCAGGCGCGAAAGCGGCGCAGCGTGCGCGCCAGATAGCGCCGATGCTTGGCCCAGGTGAGCCGCTGGCGCAGCCGCTGTCTAAGCGAAGCCCCCCGCGCCGCCTGTTCGGCGAACAGCCCCACCTCCACTTCCTCAAACAGCGCCGGGTGATCTTGAAAACAACCGGCATAGCGCGCCGTGCCCAACTGTGACGCGATCACCAGGTCGACGCAGTCGTTCGCCAAGGTCTGGCGGATGCGCTGCGCCATCTCCGGCACATAGGTCGCGGCCAGCGAGCGCGGGGTCAGGCTCACCAGCCCCAGCCGGGCGCGCCAGCTCTGCGGCACATAGGGCTGCCAAGGCACGGTCTGCACCTCCCGGCAGAGCGCCTGGAGCGGGCCGGTCTTTTCGTCAGCGGGCCGCTTGTGCGTAAAGCTCAACAAGCTGACCTCATGCGTCTGCGCCAGCCCGCGCAGCAGATGCAGCACGCGCAGCTTGGACCCGTTGTCGGGCGGGTCGGGATACCAGTTGGAGAGAAAAAGGATTCTCATCGTGTGGGGTAACAGATCGCGGCCACGTCCGGCCCCATCTGGTCGAAGCGGCCCAGCGCAAAGTCGCGCAGCGCCAACAGATTGGCCCGGCGGCGGCGGCGGAAGAGATCGGTCTGATAGGCAGGCTTGAAGGTCCACGCGCCGGTGGTGCGCAGGGTGGTCAAGAGAAACCGCGCCAGCGCCCACCAGCGCAGCGCCGCCGGGCTGTTCTGCCGGAAAAAGAGCAGGCCGTTGCGCGTCAGGTAATAGATATGCGCCGGCGACCCTTGCACAAAGGTCGCCGAGTCTCTGTGCCACATCACGGCGCTGGGCACATACCAGACCTCAAAACCGTGCCGCCGCGCCCGCACCGCCCACTCCACATCTTCATAGTTGAGGAAATAGCGGGCGTCGAGCAGCCCGGCCCGTTCGAGCACGGCCCGGCGCACCAACACCCCGCAGCCGGTGATGAAGTCCACCTGCTCCGGCTGGCGCAGGCCAGCCAAGACCTGTGCCGGCTGATACATACCCCGGTTCCAGGTGCGCCCCTTGGCCCAATCGACAAAGCTGCCCGCGGCATAGACGGTCTGCTCATCCGGCATGCAGTACATGGTCGGCCCGACCATGCCCGCCTGGGGATGGGCCTCGGCAAAGCGCACCAACTCGGCGAGCATATCCGGGGCCAGCCGTGTGTCGTTGTTCAAGACCAACACATAGTCGACGCCCTGCGCCAGCGCCCAGGCCAACCCGGCGTTGTTGCCCGCGGCATAGCCGCGGTTTTCGCCCAGCGCCAGCAGCATTGCGTCCGGGAAGCGCGCTGCGATCAGCTCTCGCGACGCGTCGGTCGAGCCGTTGTCCACCACCACCACCCGCAGGTTGGGGTAGTCGAGGGCAAAGACAGACGCCAGACAGACCAGCGTGTCGGGCGCGTTGTTCCAGTTGAGGATGACGGCGGCGACTTGAGGGACGTCTTGGAGACCGTTCATGGGATTACACAGCCGGTTCGTTCGGGCATCAAACCCCAGGGCGACCGTTGTAGAACGCGGCCGGCGCAGCAGGATGGGGCTGGGCGACGAGTCCTCGATAGGTCTCGACGAGTTCGTCGACTTCCATGTCTATGGTCTTGACCGCGGGGATGCCCGCCCGCAGCCGGTTCAGCAGCCCCGGCTCATCGCAGATGCGCCGGAGCTGACCGGCCAGATCGGCTGCGCTGCCAGGTTCGAACAGCAGCCCGTTCACCTCATGCGTGACGGCTTCGGCCATGCCGCCCAAGCGGGTCGCAATCACCGGGGTCTGCGCGGCAAAGGCCTCGTGGATGATCAGC
>QEUY01000667.1 GCA_003577365.1 Chloroflexota bacterium
ACCGCCCGCCAGCCATTCCGCGTGCCCGACCGCAGCGATCTCCCGCCGCTGCCGCGCTATGCCAAGCTGCACATGGGCGACGGCGCGCCGCGCGTCACCGGCTATACCGAGGCGAGCCGCGGCTGCAAGCACCTCTGCCGCCACTGCCCGATCGTGCCGGTCTATCAGGGCCGCTTCCGCATCGTCCCGCGCGAGGTGGTGTTAGAGGATATTCGCCGCCAAGTGCGCGCCGGCGCGCAGCATATCACCTTTGGCGACCCCGACTTCTTCAACGGCCCCGGCCACGCCTTGGCGCTGGTGCAGGCGCTGCACGCCGAGTTTCCCACCCTCAGCTATGACGTGACCATCAAGGTCGAGCATTTGGTCAAACAGGCCCGCCATCTGCCCACCCTGCGCGACACCGGCTGCGTCCTAGTCACCACCGCTGTCGAAGCGCTCGACCCGCAGGTGTTGGCCTATCTGGACAAGGGGCACACGCGCGCCGATTTTGAAAAAGCCGTGGCGCTCTGCCGTCTGCATGGGCTGGCGCTGAACCCCACCTTTGTCACCTTCACGCCCTGGACCTCGCTCACTGCCTATGCCGACCTGCTCGACACCATCGAACGGCTGGACCTGGTCGAGCATGTGACCCCCATCCAGTATGCCATCCGCCTGCTCATCCCCGCCGGCAGCCGGCTCTTAGAACTGCCGGAGGTGCAGGCGCTCGCCGGCCCCTTTGAACAGGCAACGCTCACCTACCCTTGGCAGCACCCCGACCCGCGCGTCGACGATCTCTATGCCGCCGTCCGCAATGCCGTGCAAGCCGGGCAGGAGCAGGGGCAAAGCCGCCTGGAGGTCTTCGCCGCGATCCGGCAGCTTGCCGATCAAGCCGTCAACCGGCCCACCGCCGATGGCTGGCTGCGCCGCCAACTGGGCGGCCAACGCGCCAAGGCCATCCCCTATTTAAGCGAACCTTGGTACTGTTGAGCAGAACCCACCGAGGAGCAGTTGGCTCCTTTTTAGCAGGCCCCACAACTCAGGTCGAACCCGCCGCCACGCGCACCCGCGGCACACACCAGGAGCGACGATGAAGATCACACGCGTTACCGCCACTGCGACCGCCGAACGGCGATCCGCCCCCCTCCGCGACGCCCTGCAAAAGCTAGACACGCGCGGCTACACCCAGATCACGATTGAGACCGGCGACGGCGTTTCCGGCGTCAGCACTACCTATTTTGGCCGCGTCGAACGATCTCCCTATGTCCTGGCGCTGCTGGTCAACGAGGTGCTGGGGCCGGCCCTGATCGGCGAAGACCCCTTTATGGTGCGGGCGCTGCGCGATCAGCTGTGGAAGCTGACCGACTATCACGGCACGCTGGGGCTGGCCCTCTTTGGCATCGCCGGCATCGACATCGCCCTTTGGGACCTGATGGGCAAGGCGCTCGGCCAACCGGTCTGGCGGCTGTTGGGCGGCGCACGCGACCGCGTCCCGGCCTATGCCATGGTCGGCTGGCTCAATTATTCACTCGACGAACTAAAGGCGATCTGCAACCAGGCCATGGAGCAGGGCTTCCGCGGGGTCAAGATCAAAGTCGGCGCGCCCACGCTGCAAGAAGATGTGCAGCGCATCGAAGCCGTGCGCGGCGTGATCGGCGACCGCGGCCTGATCATGGTCGACGCCAACCAGGTCTTTTCGCTCAACGAAGCCGTACACCGCGGCCGCGTCTATCAAGAGCTGGGCTGCTATTGGTTCGAGGAACCGCTGCGCGCCGACGACACCGCCGGGCTGGCGCGCCTGGCCGACGAGCTTTCGATCCCGATCGCGTCGGGAGAAAACAACTATGGCAAGCGCCAGTTTCGCGAGCTGTTCGAACGCCGCGCCGTCGACATCGTCCAGCCCGACCTGCGCCGCGCCGGCGGCGTGACCGAATGCTATGAGATCGGGCTGATGGCCGACGCCTTCAATGTGCCCTACGCCTCCCACGGCGGCGGCGTTCATCTGCATGTCTTGGCCGCGCTGCCCAACACGCTCCTGATGGAAAGCGGCCTCATCCCTGCCGGTTCGGCGCTGCGGCTGGTCGACGGCTGCTACCCGCTGCCCGAAGAACCGGGCTTTGGCAGTTCCGGCGAATAGAACATGGCACGAACGCGCCGGCAAGCCGGCGCGTTCGTGCAGCCCAAGTTACCCGATATTGAACCCTTCGCTGCCGTTGTTCTCCTCATCATATTCGGGCACTTCGCCATAGATGTCCGCCCACACCGACACCGAACAGTCGGGGTTGTAACAGTTGCCACCCGGCCCCAGCGTGGCGCTCAGGCTGATGCTTTCCCCCACGGCAAGCCCCTCAACCCCGACATAGCCGTCTGGCTCCTCGTCGGCATAGACGCCCACGGTGAAGCTGGAACTGCTGGCGTCGCCGTAGTTGCTCACGGTGAAGTAGATATAGGTATAGCAGCCATCGCTGTCGCACGAAACGTCAAAACTGTCCACGCTGGTGACCAGGTCTGCCATCCCCGGCACCTCCGTGGGCGTCGTCACCTGCGTGTCGACCGAGACGTAATACTGCGACGTCAGGCACTGCCCCGCCACATCCAGTTGATAGGTCGCGGGGTCATAGGGGCAGACCTCGCGGCTGTCATTGCCGGCCACGCCCTCGCCGTTGAAGTAGACAGCCTGCGCGCCGTCCACAGCCCAGCGCACTGTCGTACAAGAGCCTTGCTCGATCTCAGGGTCGTCTACCCAGAACTGCACCAGCGGATAGGTAAAGATGACATCGGTGGCATGCTGCATCTCGCCCGCGCCGCTCAAGATCCGAAAGCGATAGGGGTAGGTGATCGCGCCCCACATCCCCGACAGCAGTTCGCTGCGGGCGCCTTCGGCCATACAAATGCTTGTGCCCCCTTGGCCGCTCACCCCTGTGCCGTTGATATACATCGCATTGATGTTGCGCACCTCCCAG
>QEUY01000668.1 GCA_003577365.1 Chloroflexota bacterium
CGAGCCGCGCACCCAACTGACCATCATATGGCGCACGCGGAACTGAATCTCTGTGTGCGCGGTATCAAGCTGCCAAGCCATGGTGATCTCTCCTTATATTGCTCTGTTTGTTGACTCTGTCGTTACGCTTCAATGTCTGTAGCATAGCGGGGCCGCGTCACCGGGCTGTCAGCGTGTGCGTCAACAAGAGCGTCAACAAAGAGGGAGAATCTCCTCCAGCCGGGCCAGGTCGGGGGCGAGGCGGTTGTAGTGGCTGCGGGTGATGAGGCGTTTGGCCGCGGCCAGGTGGGGCCGCGCCTCGCCGGGAGGGAGCAGCGGAGCCAGCCAAAGGTGGAGCTGTGCGGCCAGAAAGCGGCTGGAACTCGCCTCTGCCTGCTCCAGCGCGCTGCGAAAACGCTGGACGGCCAGTTCAGTCTGGCCGCGTTGGCGCGCCACCAGGCCGAGATTGGCCGTCAGCCCGGCGATGCGCTCCGGCTGGGCCAGCCGTTGGGCATGGGCCAACCCTTGGGTAAAGTGGGCTTCTGCCGTCTCCAGTTCGCCTTGGGCCAGCGCCAACTCGCCGGCAGTGGAGTAGAGGTAGGGCAGCAGCGTCAACATGCCGCGTTCTTGGGCCAGCGCCAGACCGTGGCGGATATATTCCTCGGCAGCGGGGTCGCGCAACAGATGCAGATGATAGGCCAGGTTGTTGTGCGCCAGAATATGGCTGCGCAGCGCCACGTCGTCGGCGGGGTGTTGGGTCAGGTGCAGCGCCTCGCGATAGCGGCTGATCGCCTCGGGCAGCCGGCCCTGCTGCGCATCGAGGTTGCCCAGTTTGAATTCGACTTGGGCCAGCAGCGCGGCAGGGGCGTCGCCGGGGTGGGCGCGCAGATGGCTTTCGGCGGCCTGGAGATGCTCGGCCGCGGCGGCCAGGTCGCTTCCTTCCTGCGAGAGCGCCGCGCCCCACATAAACTCGGCGGCAAAGCGAACGGCGGGCAGCGGATGATCCGCCAGGCCGCGCGCCAACTCTGTGACCTCGGCATAGCGCGCTTGCAGCAGCAGCGCCTCGCCCAGCGTCTGCACCGCGACACGCAGCAGGCCGCTGTTTTGCTGCGTGCCGGGCAGTGCTAGGGCGGCAGCCAAGGTCTCGGTCGCTTGGTTGAGATCGCCCGCTTGGAGCAGTGCATGGCCCAGCGCGGTCAGGAGCGCGGGCTGCTGTGCCGGGGCCAGCGCCGGCTCGGCCTGGCGGAAGAACTCGACGGCCGCGCGCCAGGCCGCCAGTTGGACGGCGCGCTGACCCGCCATCCAGGCGTATTTGGCGGCCAGTTCGGGCCGGTTGCCCTCGGCGTAATGCTGGGCGAGCAGCCCGGCCACGTCGTCCAGCCGCTCGTGGTGGATACTTTCGAGCGCCGCCGCCACGCGGCGATGCAGCAGCCGGTGGCGCAGATCGCCCACTTCCTGCCGAGCCACTTCGATGGTGAGCGTGTGGTCAAAGACGAAGCGTTGAGAGTCGAGCGGCTGGATCAAGCGCGCCTGGCGCAGTTCATCCAGCGCGTCGAGCGCGGCGCTGTCGGAGAGCGCCGCGGCGCGCGCCACGACTTCGAACTCGAATGCGCGGCCCACGGCCACTGCCGCATCCAAGACCCGCCGCGCCGCGTCCGAGAGCAAGGCCAGGCGGCTTTGGATCAAGGCATAGACCGAAGGCGGCACCACCGGCGTGGCAGGCAGCAAGCTCAGGTTCACCACCCCTGCGGCGGACAAGATCTGTTGATCGCGCGCATAGCGCACCAGTTCGGCCAGGATAAACGGGTTGCCTTCGGAGCTACGATAAAGCCAACTGCCAAAGGGATAGCCGTAGGTGGGGCTGAGACGCCGTGCCAGCGCCATCACCTCGTCCGTGCTGAGCGGGTCCAAGGTCAGCCGCGCCAGCAGGTCGAGGCGCTGTAGGCTTTGATAGAGGATGGCGGCGTCGCTGCGCGGGGGCATGGGGTGGCTAGTCGCCAAGAGCGTGATGGGCAGGCGGGCCGCAGCGGCCTGGCGCACCAGATAGCCGGCCAGCCCCAGCGTGGCGGTGTCGGCCCACTGCAGGTCGTCGAGGAAGATCAACACAGGCTGGTGGCGCGCCAGCGCAGCCAGGAACTGAAAGAGGCCTTCCCACAGCCGGGACTCGTCGGGCGTGCGCGCCGCCAAGCCATCGTGCCCGCGACCGGCGGCCAGTTCGGGCGCCAGCCGTGCTACCTCTTGCCACCAGACATCGGGCAGGCGCAGGTGGGGTCGCAGCGCCGTCCAGCCGGGCGCGGCCAGCAGGCTGCGCAGTGCTTCGATGAGGGGGTGGTAGGGCAAGCGGCTTTCGAGCTCACGCGCCCGGCCCACGCCGATCCAGGGGGGCGCGCCGCTTGCGGCTCCCTGGGCTGCCATCTCCTGAAGGAAGTTTTCGACCAGCCACGTCTTGCCGATCCCCGGTTCGCCTTCGACCAGGATCAGACAGCCGCCCGCGGCCAGCTTGTGCAACTGCTGGAGTTCGGCGGCGCGGCCCACGAAAGGTGTGACCGGCTCGACCGTGCCCGGCGCATAGGCAGGGGCAGCGGCGGGCGATGTCTGGCAGCTATTCAGCCAACTCGCCAGCCAGAGGAGGAGGCAGAGGTTAAGCGGGCGCCGTTTCATGGTTGGCATAGGTACGCTCCTGAACCGGTGTCGTGCGTCAGAGTGTACACAGAGTTTTATGGCCTGTCAAACTGAAATCGAATTTGACCACGGCACGAGGCTGTTTTATACTCTCTTTTATGGACCGTCAAACCTGTCGGTGCAGATCTGCGCTATTTCAGAGATGCGTGAGGCACGACTGTGACTAAACCTATCCCTGTACAGTCGTATCGGCTGGATCAGACCGGCCTGATGCGGCTGTTTGGCGAACTCGAAGCGCGGATTATGGGCGTGATGTGGGAGTTA
>QEUY01000669.1 GCA_003577365.1 Chloroflexota bacterium
CGTCAGGTTGAGACCCCCTTCCCGTGCTTTGGCAATCACCTGGGTGGCCAGCAGCGAGTCGCCCCCCGATTCGAAGAAATTATCGTGGACGCCCACCCGTTCAAGACCGAGCAGCCCGGCCCAGATGTCGGCCAACAACTGCTCTTGCGGGGTGTTGGCGGCCACAAAGCCCGACGAGAGCGCAAGCCGCCCGTGGTCGGGCGCGGGCAGGGCGCGGCGGTCGACCTTGCCGTTGGTCGTTAATGGCAGCGCATCGAGTACGACGAACGCGGCGGGGACCATATACTCGGGCAGCCGTTGTTGGGCAAAGTCGCGCAGTTCACCAGTAGTGGGTCGGAGGTCCTGGGCGAGTACCATATAAGCCACCAACTGCTGGTTGCCTGCCAGATCGGCGCGGGCCAGCACAACGATTTCACGCACGGCCGGGTGTCGGGCGAGCACACTCTCGATCTCCCCCAGTTCGATGCGAAAACCGCGGATCTTCACCTGGAAGTCGATGCGGCCCAGGTATTCGATATCGCCGTTGGGCAGGTAGCGCGCCAGGTCGCCGGATTTGTAGAGCAGGCCCGACCCAAATGGATTAGCAATAAAACGCTCCGCCGTCAATTCTGGCCGGTTGAGATAGCCGCGTGCAACGCCTGCCCCGCCGACATACATCTCGCCGGGCACGCCAATGGGCACGGGTTGCCGGTGCTGATCCAGAATGTAGACTTGTAGGTCGGGGATGGGCCCGCCGATCATACTGCCGGGACCGTTCAGGTCGGCCTGGGTCAGCGGGCGATAGGTGACATGGACAGTGGTCTCGGTAATACCGTACATATTGACCAACTGTGGAAAGCGATCATCATGCCGAGCGTACCACGGCTTCAAACTCGCCAGTTCGAGTGCTTCGCCGCCGAAGATGACATAGCGCAAAGCCAGATTCTCGGCTACGCCAATCTGTGCTTCGGCGTGGATGAGCTGGCGGAACGCTGAAGGGGTCTGATTGAGCACCGTTACTTGTTCCTCGCAGAGCAACTGGTAGAACGTCTCCGGCGTCCGGCTTACCCAATAGGGCACCACTACCAGGCGCCCCCCATAGAGGAGCGCACCCCACAGCTCCCACACCGAGAAATCGAAGGCAATGGAGTGGAACAGCGTCCACACATCGCGCTCGTGAAAGCCATACCAGGCCTCAGTGGCGTCAAATAGGCGCGTCACGTTGGCATGCGTGACCAGTGCGCCTTTGGGTTTGCCGGTTGAACCGGAGGTATAGATCACATAGGCCAGATTGCGTGGGGTTCCGTCGCTCACAGGGTTCTCGATCCGTTCATAGGCAATCTTTGCTGCCCAATCTGAATCGAGGCAGAGCACGTCGATCCCTTCTGCAGGTAGCATCTCACGGAGTTGGTGTTGGGTGAGCACCACCCGAATCTGCGAATCCGCCACCATAAACGCCAGCCGCTCGCCAGGATACGCAGGATCGAGCGGCACATAGGCCCCACCCGCCTTGAGGATGCCCAACAGCCCCACCACCATTTCGAACGAACGTTCGACACAGATGCCCACCAATGTGTCTGGCCCGACACCGCAGTTCCGTAAGTGATGCGCCAGTTGGTTGGCGCGTTCGTTCAGTTCGCGATAGGTCAGATGCTGACCCCCAAAGGTCACGGCCACGGCATTGGGCGTGCGCATCACCTGTTCCTCGAACAACTGGTGGAGACGTTTGTCCTGCGGGTAGAGCGTGCCCGTATCATTCCACTCGACCAGGAGTTGGCGGCGCTCGGCCTCGGTCAGCAGGGGCAGCCGGGTGACCTGTTCTTCGGGGTTTTCCGCCATTGCTTCGAGCAAGACCTGCAAGTGGCCGGCCATGCGGGTGATGGTGGCGGCGTCAAAGAGGTCGCTGTTGTATTCCAGCTCTCCTCGCAACCCGCCGGTGCCCGCATCCCACAGGTTCAGGTGCAGGTCGAATTTGGCCGCGCCGGGGTGGATGTCGAGCGCTTTGACGGTCACTGCGGGCAGCGCCACCGGCGCCAGCGTGCTGTTCGATTGCCAGGTAAAGAGCACCTGGAAGAGCGGGTTGTAGCTCAGGCTGCGTTCGGGGCGCAGTTCGTCCACCAGCTTCTCGAAGGGCAGCTCCTGATGGTCGTAGGCGGCCAGCGTCATCTTGCGCACGCGCGCCAGCAGTTCCAACACGGTGGGCTCGCCGGCGAGGTCGACGCGCAACACCAGCGTATTGGCGAAGAAACCGATCAGTTCTTCGAGTTCGCGCTGGCTGCGATTGGCAATGAGCGAGCCGATAGCAATGTCATCCGTGCGGCTGTAGCGGGCCAGCAAGATGGCAAACGCGGTGAGGCCGATCATAAATGGGGTGGTCTGGGTGTGGCTGCCCAGGGCCTTCAGCTTCCCCCCCAGCGCCGGGCTGAACTCGAACCGGTGCAGCGCCCCGCAAAAACGCTGCACAGCCGGGCGGGCATGGTCAGCCGGCAATTCGAGCAAAGGGGGCAGGCCCGCCAACTGCTGCTTCCAGTAGGCTAATTGCTCGGTGGATGTCGCGCCGTCCATCCACTGGCGTTGCCACACCGCATAGTCGGCATATTGGAGCGGCAGTTCGGGCAGGGGGGACGCTGCGCCATGCACATAGGCCGTATAGAGCGCCGCCAGTTCCCGGCTCAAGACGCCGCCCGACCAACCATCGCCACAGATATGATGCGCCGTCAGAAACAGGATGTGTGATTGGGGCGCCAGACGCAGCAGTTTGAGGCGCAGCAAGGGACCCACGGCCAGGTCGAAGGGCTGTTGGGCTTCGGCAATCGCCAGTTGCTGCACGCGCGCCGCGCGCGCCGGGTCGTCAAGCTGCGTCAGATCGAGCACCGGCAACTGGATGGGCTGGGGTGGCTGGATGACCTGCACCGGCCCTCCATGCTGCTCGGGAAAGAC
>QEUY01000670.1 GCA_003577365.1 Chloroflexota bacterium
CCCTACGCCGCGCTGCCCATCGCCACTGCCGTCAGCCTCCAGACCGGCGTGCCGCTCATCTATCTGCGCAAAGAGGCCAAGGCGCATGGCCTGGGCAAAGATATCGAAGGCGCGTTTGCGCCGGGCGAGCGGGTGGTCATCGTCGAAGACCTGATCACCAGCGGCGGCAGCACCATCCAAAACGCCGAACGGCTGCGCGCCGCCGGTCTGGTCGTCGAGCATGTGATCGTGCTGATCGACCGTGAGCAGGGCGGCGTTGCCAACTTAGCCAAGGCCGGGATCACCGCCCACGCCGTCTTCACGCTCACCAATGTGCTAGACCATTTGGAGCGGAGCGGGCGGCTCTCCGCCGAGCGCGGCGCCGAAGTGCGCGCCTTTGTCCAAGGTCACCCCGTCGCATGAGCACCCTAGCCACGCCCTTTCTGCGCCGTACGCTGCCCACGCCGCTGGTGCTTGCCAGCGGCATCTGGGGCACGACCGCCAGCCTGCTGGAGCGTGCGGCCCAGGCGGGCTGCGGCGCGGTCACGGCCAAAAGCTGCGGCCCTGTCCCGCGGCCCGGCCATGTCAACCCCTCCTGTCTAGACTGGGGCCATGGGCTGATCAACGCCATCGGTCTCGCCAACCCAGGCGTCGACGCCGAGGTCGAACTCTTGGCGCAGGCCCGCCGCCACCTGGACCCCCTGGGCGTGCCGCTCATCGCCAGCATCTTCGCAGGCACCGCGCCCGAGTTCGGCGAAGTCGCCGCCAAGGTGGTCGCGGCGCAGCCCGATTTTATCGAGGTCAACATCTCCTGCCCCAACGTGGGCAGTGAATTCGGCGAACCGTTTGCCGCCAACCCCGAAAGCGCCGCCGCGGTGACCCGCCATGTCAAAGAGGCCGCCGCCGGCACCCCGGTGATCGTCAAGCTGGCCCCCAATGTGCCCAGCGTGGCGCGCATCGCCCTCGCCGTCGTCGACGCCGGGGCCGACGCCCTCTGCGCCATCAACACCATGCCCGGCCTGGTGATCGACGCGGCCAGCGGGCAGACGATCTTGGCCAACCGCAGCGGCGGGCTGAGCGGCCCGGCGCTCAAGCCGATCGCGCTCAAATGTGTCTACGACGTCTATCGCGCCTGCCCCGGCGTGCCTATCATCGGCACAGGCGGCGTCACCACCGGCATCGACGCCATCGAAATGGTCATGGCCGGAGCCACCGCGGTCGGCGTCGGCAGCGCCATCTACTATCGCGGCGCGGACGCCATCCGCACCATCCTGGATGAAATAGCGTGCTGGCTGGAGCAACAAGGCATCGCCGACCTCGCCGATGTGCGCGGGCTGGCCCATCGTGAACCCCTCTACGCAGCCACGCCGTCGGGCGCGCCAGTTCCGCACGCGCGCTGACAGGCCGCACACACCCCCGCCGCGGAATCATCTCACAATCCCTCCGGAACCCTGCCTCGCTACCCTGGAGCCAGGGAGAATTGTCTGCGCACACGGAGAGATTATGCCAACACAAAACGGCGAATTGCCCATCTTCAACCTCTACATCAACGGCCAGTGGCGCCCACCTGTCGCCGAGCAGTACCGCGCGACCTACGACCCCGCCACCGGCGAGGCCCTCGCCTATATCGCCCAGGCGGATATCGAGGACACGCGGCTGGCGATCCAAGCCGCGCGCAGCGCCTTCGACGACGGCTACTGGCCCTCGCTGCCGCCCGGCGAACGCTCGCGCCTGCTGCACGAGTTGGTCGACGCCATCGAGGCGCGCCAGGGCGAGATCGCCGATGCCGAGATGCGCGACGGCGGCTGCACCTGGCGCAAGGCCAACCTCATGGACATCCCCGTCGGGCTGATTCACTTCCGCCATATGGCCAAGTTGGCCAACTTTGAACCGCTCGAGCCAGTCCCGCAGATCGCGTTTCCGTCTCTCTCCTACAACTACGTGCGCCGCGAACCGATCGGCGTATGCGGCCAGGTGATCCCCTGGAACTTCCCATTTCTCATGGCGATCTGGAAGATCGCGCCCGCCCTGGCCGCGGGCAACACCGTTATTCTCAAACCTGCCACCTTCACCCCCTTGAGTGCGCTCAAGCTGGTCGAAATCATCCACGACACCGGGCTGCTCCCGCCCGGCGTGCTCAATCTGGTCACCGGCCCCGGCCAGGTCGTCGGCCCTGAACTCTGCACCAACCCGCAGGTCGACAAGATCGCCTTCACCGGCAGCACCGAAGTGGGCCGCGAGATCATGCAGCAGGCTTCCAGCACGATCAAAAAGGTGACGCTCGAGCTGGGCGGCAAAAGCCCGAATATCATCCTCGAAGACGCCGACCTCGACATCGCCGTGGACGGCAGCCTGTGGGCCGTCTTTATGCACAACGGCCAGGCGTGCGAGAGCGGAACCCGTCTCTTTGTGCCGTCGAGCATCTACGATCCGTTTATGGATCGCCTGCTCGACCGGGCGACGCGGCTCAAGGTGGGGCTGCCCAGCGACGGCGCCACCGACCTCGGCCCGGTCATCAGCGCCGGCCAACTGGCCTCGGTCGAACGCTACATCGAGCTTGGCTTGGAGGAAGGCGCGACCCCGCTCATGCTTGGCGTCCGCCCCAGCGACCCTGAACTCGCCCACGGCAACTTTATCACGCCGACCATCTTTGCCGACGTCGACAACCGCATGCGCATCGCCCAAGAGGAGATCTTCGGGCCGGTGCTCTGTGTCATCCGCTATGATTCCGTGGAAGAGGCCATCCGCATGGCGAACGACACGATCTACGGGCTGGCTGCCGGCGTGTGGAGCACCGATGTCGAGCGCGCCATCTCAGTGGCTAATCGGCTGCGCGCCGGCACCATCTGGATCAACGACTACCACCTGATCAGCGCCGAAGCGCCCTTTGGCGGCTATAAACAGAGCGGCATCGGCCGCGAACTGGGCACACGTTGACCTCACGCGCACCCGCTCCGGCAAATTCTGGTACGACATCGTCGCGCCCCAAGGTTAACCTGGGGACAACGCTGCTCGACTAGCACACGGGGCCAGACGATTTCTTACCTGGCCCCGCAGCTTTTATAATGCGGCCTATGCCGCAGATCCCTATCTCCGCCGACAGCGCCTGCCTCTTGCCGCCCATCGTCTATCGCCCCCTGCGCCTGGCCGCGGCCCTGGCGGCGCTGGTCGTGATCGCCGCGCTGCTGGCCTTCCTGCCGCTGCTGTGGGCCGCGCTCCTTTCCCTGGCCGCCGCGGGCGCGATCGCCATCCTGCGCTGGCCTTGGACGGTGTGGCTGCTGCCCGCAGCGGCTTTACCCGTAGCCAGTAGCCTCCGGCTGGGTCCCGTCACCGCCACCGAGGTATTGCTCGGCCTAGCCGCCCTCGTCTGGCTGCTCTCCG
>QEUY01000671.1 GCA_003577365.1 Chloroflexota bacterium
GACCACGGTGCAGCTGCTCGACCCGGCGGGGCGCGAGCGCGGCGACGAGCCGGGCATCCGCCGCGTCGACAGCGGGCGCGAACTGGTGCTCCAGGTCGATACCCCAGCCCTGGGCGTCTGGGCCGTGCAGGTCGCGGGGCCGGGCGCGGTCTCGGTCTTTCAAGACCAAGCGCCGCAGCCGACCGCGACCCCGCTGCCGACATCGACGGCATCCCCCACCGCGACCGCGACGTGGACGGCGACGCCCCGCGCGACCTCAACTGCCACGCCATCGCCCAGCGCGACGGCAACCGCGCTCCCCAGCGCGACCCATGCCCCCAGCGCCACTGCAACGCCCGCGCCCGCGGCCGTCCCATCGCCTCCCAGCCCTCACGCCGGCGCGCGGCTGCGTACCGTCGCCTTGTGGGCCGCCGGCGCGCTACTCGGCCTGGTCGCGCTGGGGGCGGGTCTCTTGCGCGTGTCCCCCGCCGGCCGCGCCCCGGCGCACGCCCGTACTATCCCCGGCGAACTGCGGCTCGAAGCCGGCCCCGACCTGACGCACGACGCCCTGCTGCCCTATGACCTGGCGCGCACCCGCCGCCGCGGCCTGACCATCGGACGCGGCGCGGCCAAAACGCTCTGGCGGCTGCCCGCCTGGGGCGGCTGGTTCACGCTCCAGGCCGCGCGCGAGGGCGCGCGGCTCCAGCCCCAGACCGGCGATCTCCAGATCAACGGCCAACCCGTAACGCAAGATCAGGGCGCGGTGCTGCTGCGCGACCAGGACGAGATCGTCTGCGGCCCCTATCGCATCCGCTACAGTTGCGACCGCGCCCTGATCTTCTAGCCGGAGCAGCCGGGGGCGGGCACGATCACGCGCCGCGCGCCTGCGCCCGATAGCGTCTATACCGAGGGGTCTCTAGGCGGCGTAGCGGAACAGAGAGATTCCTCGACAGGAGTCTCGGAATGACAACGAGCGCACAGCAGCCCAGAGACCAGCAGCATAGGTAGAACAGAATTTAGAAAGGACGCCGCGCCATGCAGATCACCCCCGCCACCAATCACACGGCCAGCAGCTCCAATGCCCCGGCCCAGCCGCGCATCCAGCCGCTGCCCACGCGCGTCCTCGCCGTGGACGGCAACTTCAGCCTCGACGACCTGGAAACGCAGTTGGCCGCGCAGTTGCAGAGCGAGCAGGGCGAAATCAGCGTGGCGCGCCCTATCCGCCGCGCGCAGGCCCCGCACCTCGATGCGCCGGTCGCCGTGATTGGGGTGGGCGGCACAGCGCGCACCATCCTCACCAAGCACAAGGCGATGGCGCTGGATCGCTGGGGCTGTGTGCCCGGCAACCTGGGGCTGCTGGCCGTCGACAGCGGACGTGAAGTCGTCGAGGGCCGCGACAGCCAGGGCCGCGCCGTGCGGCTGGAGACGGGCAGCGAATTCCTGGCGCTGGGCGAAGTGCCGCTGGGCGACCTCAAGCTCAACCGCCAGCATTTCGTCGAACTGGTCGACCGGCTGGGCAGCATCTTGGACGACTGCCCGCAGACCGTGCTCAAGGACGGCGCGCGCCAGCAGCGCATCCTCGGCATGATCATCTATTACTTCCACTTTGCCGCCATCCGCGACGCCCTGCGCCGTCTCTTGCACCGCATCACGGCGCGCCGCGCCGCGGTCGACGCCCACGAAGAACGGCCAACCGAACTGACCATCGTCCTGATCTTCTCCGGCTGCGGCGGCGAAGGCTCGAGCAAGGTGGTGGATATGGCCGCGCTGCTGCGCCATGAGGTGGGGCTGTTGGGCGACCGCCTGCTCAACACGCGCTTTGTCGGCCTGATGGTGCTGGCCGACGCCTTCGCCGAGATCGACGGCACGCCCGCCGGCCAGCTTCTGCAGCCCAACCTCTGGGCCGTGGTCGAGGAGATCGAGGCCCACGCCAACGGCCTCGCCTACCGCCAGACTATGCCCGGTGGGCTGAACCTGCGCATGGACGGCGCGCCCTTTGACCAGCTCTTTGCCCTGGGCCGCGTCAACCAACGCGGCGAGCAGTGGGCGCAGCCCGACGACCTCCATGCCATGGCCGCACGCGCCGTGGACCTACTCTTCTGCGACGACCTGGGCGCGGCGCAGCGGGCCTATGGCGTCAACGCCTGGGCGCAGCAGCCGCTGGTCAAGGGCGGCGGCGTCCAACTGAGCACCGTGGGCCTGGCCGAGATCCTCTTCCCCGGCCCCGATATGGCCGTGCGCGCCACGCTGCGCCAGAGCCTGGCGATGCTCGACGTTGCGACCGCAGCTGAGAAAGCTGCCCCCGCCGCAGACGCGACGCCGCTGCCGGACGCGCCATCCTGGACGCCGGCGGCGTGGACGCCGCGCCTGCTGCCCCCGGGCGGCGAGGAGAGCCTGCACCTGCCGCTGCCTGCCGAAATCGAGCAGGCCGCCATCAAGCAGATGCCGGGGCTGACGCGCGCCTATGTCGACAACTTCCGCCGCGTGCGGCTGTACAGCGCCGCCTATGCGGCGCTGGCCGCCCAGACGCAAACCTTGGCGCAGACGCAGCGCCAGCGGCTTGACGCTTGGGTCGAACAACTGGGGCGCACGGGCCGCGTGGAGGCGGCCTCGTCGCTCCTGGCCCAGGCCGCCCAGAGCGCGCAGGCGTTTGTCGAGACGCAGCGCGCCGCGACCGAGGCCGCGGCGCGCACGCGCGAGGACTTGCAGCAGGCCTATGCCGGCGAACTGCGCGCCCTCGACGAGATCGCCCTGGGCGGCGGCGACGCCTTGGGGCTGCTCGACCCGCTGGTCGACCGGCTCACCGACCGCCGCGGGCGCTGCCTGGCCGCGCTGCGCCGCACGCTGCACGCCGCCGAAGCGCTGCTGCGCCAAGATCTGCTGCACCAGGCCCAGGCCGAGATCGGCCGGATCGTCGACGACCTGGCG
>QEUY01000672.1 GCA_003577365.1 Chloroflexota bacterium
CTGCCACCCCATGATCCCCGGCCATGACCAGCACCAGCTTGTGCGCCAAGCGCGGCGTGGCCTGGCCGGTGATGCCTGCCAGTTGGATCGAAAGCGCCTCCAGCCGGCCCAAGGCCCCGCGCGGCTTGGTCAAGCGATCCTGGCGCGCCCGCGCCGCGGCCATGGCCCGCGCGTCGAGCGGGGGAATGGCGATCTGTTCAAGCGGTTGAACTGCACTCGGAACGGACACCGTTCACACTCCATGTAGGGATTGGGCAGTAGGCAGTGTGGGGGGTGGTGAATTCTCTCCACCAACCACAAAAAAACGGCCCTCTGCCGAGAGCCGTTTCTCAAAAAGAACCCGCCGTTTGGCGGGCAGTGCGTGATGACGCATACGCTGCACGGCCCCCTTTGTCCACGAAGGTGGTTACCTGCA
Source organism: Chloroflexota bacterium (assembly GCA_003577365.1). Taxonomy (GTDB): domain Bacteria; phylum Chloroflexota; class Anaerolineae; order Caldilineales; family Caldilineaceae; genus QEUY01. The sequence continues at coordinate 416 of QEUY01000672.1, forward strand.
ACCGTGAAAGACGGGTATTCGGACTTGTCGGTAGGCCCCACCGAAACACTGGGGCGTGCGACTTACCGTTGCGGGACAGTGCCGGACTAGTCTGAGCGACGTCACCGGCTTCCCCCAGTGCACGCCATGCAGCCAAGCTGCATGCGTACCTTTCACGGAGTCAGTTATTCAATTGGCTGCCAGTATAGCAGCGCCCGGCAGGGGTGTCAATCTGATGGCCCCTGCCGGACGCGCCTCCCAGGATGCAGGCAACACGCCCACCCACCCGGAGCTAAAGCCTCCGGGCTACACAACGACGCCCGCTCAAGCGGGCTTTGGAGCGTGCTACTGTGTAGGTGCGTACCGTTTTCGTATACCTCGGCGGTTGAAAAACCGCCGCTACGAGAACTGCTGTCGCGTAGGTGTGGCTTTCTAACCGCGCATCTCTGTGGCATGCCCATTATGGAGATAGCGGGGGGCGACGGAAACAGCTCGCCGCCCTCCTGCATTCTCCGCTGTGTGGCAACCCGACCCCAGATCAGGCGGGCACAAACTGCGCTTCTTCGGTCGAGCCATGCATGGCGGTGGTGGAGGCCGTACCGCCTGTGATGGTCATCTGCACCTCGTCAAAATAGCCTGCCCCTACAAAGGTCTGATGCTTGATCGCGCCGAAGCCATACTCGCGCTCCATCTCGAACTCACGATCTTGCAGACGTGCATAGGCCGCCATGCCTTCGTCGCGATAACCGTGCGCCAGGTCGAACATGGCGCTGTTGATCGCATGGAAGCCGGCCAGCGTCACAAACTGATATTTATAGCCCAGCGCGCCCAATTCCTCTTGGAAGACCGCGATCGTGCGCTCGTCCAGGTTGCGCCGCCAGTTGAACGACGGCGAACAGTTATAGGCGAGCATCTTACCGGGGAACTGGGCATGGATGGCAGCGGCGAACTCGCGCGCCTCGCCCAAGTCCGGGGTGGAGGTCTCACACCAGAGCAGGTCGGCATAGGGCGCAAAGGCCAGCCCGCGCGCGATGGCATATTCCAGCCCGCCCTTGATGTGGAAGAAGCCCTCATAGGTGCGGTCGCGGCTGGCGATAAACGGCTCGTCTGCCGGGTCCACATCGCTGGTGAGCAACTGGGCCGAATCGGCGTCGGTGCGCGCGATCAGAACGGTCGGCACGTCCAGCATATCGGCGGCGAGCCGCGCCGCGGTCAGCTTCTGGATAAACTCACGCATGGGGACCAACACCTTGCCGCCCATGTGGCCGCACTTCTTGGCCGACGCCAACTGGTCTTCCAGATGGACGCCCGCCGCGCCCGCCTCGATCATGGCCTTCATCAACTCAAAGGTGTTGAGCGTCCCGCCAAAGCCCGATTCGGCGTCGGCGACGATGGGGGCCATCCAATAGGCGCCGGTCCGGCCGCGCACATGGTCGATCTGATCGGCGCGCAGCAGGGCGTTGTTGAGCCGCTTGACCAGGGCCGGCGCACTGTCCGCCGGATAGAGGCTCTGGTCGGGGTAGGTCTGCCCGGCGTTGTTGGCGTCGCCTGCGACCTGCCAGCCGCTCAGATAGATCGCCTGCAGCCCGGCCTGGACCATCTGTACGGCTTGGTTGCCGGTGACCGCGCCCAGCGAACGAATAAACGGCTCGCTTTGCAGCAGCGACCACAGCCGCTCTGCCCCCAGGCGGGCCAGGCTGTACTCTACTGTCACCGTACCGCGCAGCTTGAGCACCTGCTCCGCCGTATAGGTGCGCCGGATCCCCGCCCAGCGCGGATCGCTCTCCCACCGAGCCGTCAACCGCGCCGCCAACTGTGCCGCCCCTGTCTCTCCGATCGTCATAGGTCCTCCTAGAATCGGTTTGATCGTCCAACGTCGTCCGCGATGCCTTATGTGCAGATGGCGTTCCCCCGCCGGACACCCGTCCATGTATGAAAACCGCCATCGAAACACCAAGCGAAACTACCAAGGGGACAGCCGATCTGGACACAACGGGCGACGCTGCCAGAGGCCGGCGCACCGGGGAAACAGGGGCTGTTTCCAGCGGAACCGGAAAGACGAAGATCGGCCAAGCAGAAAGGATGGAGGCATCTTCGCGGGGCGACGTTTTGGGACAGTTTTGGCTTCGTTCCGCTCTATGGTCTCGTTCCAAGTTTCGGTCTAGCTTCCGCTGTAAATGGCGCTGTAAGCCAGCACATTGCCGCGCATCTCCATCGGCAGCAGAAAGACCCAGACCGCAGCCGCGGCCAGCGCCAGCAGGATCAACGCCCACGGCGCGATCTCCAGCCAGGCGGCGCGCACATCCGTCTGGCTGCGCCGCGCCGCCCGCCACGCCACCGCCAGCGCGCCCGCCGTGCCCGCGGCCATCGCCGCCATCTGCACCGCCTGGATCACGCCCAGCGGCGGCATCCACACCCCGGCGGCAGACCAGTTGGGGCGGCCCAATAGCGCCACGCCCGCCACCTCGACAAGGAAGTTTTGTAAGGCAGGCCAGATCGTCAGCGGGCC
>QEUY01000673.1 GCA_003577365.1 Chloroflexota bacterium
CTAACATTGTCGATTCCTTCCTCGCGGCCACATGCGTGGCGGCAATAGCACGGTGGCAACGCTGCGCTAGCCACAGCGATCTACCTTGACCATTCGACCTTCCGCGCTGAAGGATCGGGGCGATTCTTTTGGTTGTACACCCATGAACGAGAAACAAACAGCGAGAGACAACCTATGCAAGCCAAACTACGCACAACAGCCCCATCGCGGGGCTTGCACGCCGCCTAGCCGGAGTTCCCGTAGGAATCCCCGCGCAGCGACACCACCACGCGCCAGCCCAGCAGAAACAGCAGCAGCATGGCGGCTGCCGCCAACACGCCGTCGGGATAGCCCGGCGATGGCGGCCCAGCCGGCGCTGCGACATCCACCGCATCGCTTGGCTGCGGGGCCGATTCAACCGCCGCGCCTTCCGCCAGCGCGGCGCTCGGCTGCGGCGCCGGCGGCGTTTGCAGGGCGGCAATCGTCGCCGATCCCTGCATCAACTGCGCCACCGTGGCCTGCGCCTCGGCCTGCGACTGCCCGGCCAGGTACTGCGCCAGCCACACCAGGTCCTCTGCGGGGAGCGTGGCGGCAACGGCATGGAAATCAGCAGCAGACACCCGCGTCAGAGCATCTAGTATAGCAGGTTCCAACGTGAATAGGTTGTGAATTATATCATTATCTTCAACGGCGACAAGCCACCAAAATGCTGTAGATGACAATTGCTGCGGGGTGGTCACCGTATAGAGATCGCGGCTGACCACAAAGTCCAGATGGTCGCCCGCCAGGTTGCCCCAGGCCACGGTTGTCTGCGGGCTGCGCGTGGCGGCTAGGAGCGCCAGCGCCGCTTCGGGCAGCGCCATCAGCGCGCCAAATGTGCCGTCGGCGAGGCTGGCATCTAGCTGTTCCGGTTCCAGATCGTGCTCAAAGACCGCCACTTGGCGGCCCAGCCGCGCCAGGTGGTCGACCGGCGTGGTCGCCAAGTAGGCGCGGAACAGCGGGTTCTCGGCGGCCAGCGCGCACAGCTCGCCCTGTTCGGCGCAAAAGCCCTGCCATTCGCCCACCAGCGCCGCCGCCAGGGTCGCGGCCAAACCCTGAATCTCGCCCTGTAGCCCCTCGCGCACCGCGGCTGCGATCTCGCTACGCACCTCCTGTTTGACCTCCTCGGCCTGCAGCGCGCTGCGGATCTGGGGCAGCGCGCCCTGGCTGCCCTCGACCAGGTCCCAGACGATCAACCCCGCGCCCACGGCCCAACCGATATAGGGGATGACCGACGACCCCAGCCGCCCCAAGACCCGGCCGGCGACCTTGCCCGCCAGCCGTCCGGCGATCTTCTGCGTCAACGACGCCGCGATCTTGCGCGTGATCTGGGTGGCGACGATCACGCCCACGCCGCCCAACGCCTTAAGGTGCAGGTCTACCGGCGAGACGGCGAGCGGCGCGCCCGTCTCGTCCAGCGCCAGCGCAGGCGTCACGTCCTGGTCAATGCGCTGCGCAAAGGCCGCATAGAGCGTGGTCGAATAGCGTTCGCCCACATAGCTTTGCAGACAGAGCAGCGCGCTGGAGGCGGAGCGGGCGGCATGAGCATCCATCTCGGCCACCAAGCTCGCGGCCAAGGCTGCGGACAGCTCTTCGATCTTGCCCTGAAAGGCGGGCGAGGTGAAGGCCTCTGTCGCTACCTGATGCGCCAGGGCTTCGGCCTGCGTGGCCGACCAGCCCGACACAAAGCGATCCCAATAGCCGGTCTGCTGTTGGATGTGCAGCACCGCATCATCAACGGCCCGGTCGAGCGCCGCGCCTGCGCCGAGCTCGTTCCAGTGGCGCGCCACCAGCGCATCGATATCCAGCCCCGACGAGGCCGTGGTCAACAGCCCCAGGGCGATGGCCTCCATCTCCGCCTGCACCGCGGCCGCGTCGGCGCGGCTGCACTCCTCATAGGTGTAGCCCTGGACCAGTGGAGCGGCTTGAGCGGGTCGCGCCGCCAGCCCCGGCAGCAGCGCCAGCAAGATGGCGAGTGTCCAAATCTGTAAACGCCGCATCAAGTCCATCTGCATCTGCGATGCCAATATACTACCGGCGCGCCCAGTCTAAATTGCGCCCGATCAATAACTCCATCATTTCTGCATGATGCGTGTTTTTCATAGCGATCAACTCTGTATCAAACCCATACCAAGCAGCCAGCTTACGCAATTCCTCTGCATTATCGTATGTCATCAAGAAATCACCGGCAAAGGTCGCAGCGATGCGAAAAAGCTCTGCATGGTCAAGCGCCGAGTGCAAATAGAGCCGGCTCCCCGCCCGCTTGGTTGAAGCTGTGTAGGGTGGATCGATAAAAAAGACGGTTGTCGAGCTATCGGCTTTCTGACGCGCGATCTCCAGACCATTCCCCTCTACAAAAGTAATTCGACAGCGTATCTCCGGGCGCGCTATATCCAGAATTCGGCGGCTGATGGTCTCTGGATACCAGCGCGAGAGAATCCCTTTGCCTTTCTCTCCATACTTGATCTTGCCTGCCCCAGGAGCCAAAATCCCGCCTCGGTACGTTCGATTCTTCAAGATGGTCTGAAAAGCTAACTCCTCAGTCGAGGCAGGTGTTCTCTCCAGGACAGCATCCAAAGTCTCCGGAGTCAACTGGAATGATCGGATCTGATGGGCCAGCCATGCGGCGTCCCCTGCCAGGATCGTTTTCCAAACCGCGGCGACCTGTGCGTCTAGCTCCACCATCGTGACATGATCGGCCAAACGCTCGAAGGCAACCGTAAGCGAGATAATGCCGCCACCAGCGAACGGCTCCACAAACTCAGCCGGGCGCGCAGGTAGACTTCGCAACCAGGCTCGCGCCTTGGGAACCAGCCACGTCTTGCCACCTGGGTAGCGAAACGGGCTGCGTTGGGGGACAGACGCAACGTTGACGATGTGCTT
>QEUY01000674.1 GCA_003577365.1 Chloroflexota bacterium
CCTCGGCAGTTCGGTTGGGACTTTGGAGTTGGCAGATAGTATCATTAATGCGGCTCCTGGTACAACGATTGAAGCCACCTATGCTATTCGCTTTGACCAATCTGTACAAGGACGCACCTTTACAGTGGAGATGAGTGCTAATAACGATGATGGCAACAATGGAGATGGCCATGGGTTTGAGGAGGCTGGTACCATTACCATTCCAGTGCAGGTCTTTTTACCAATTGTTGTGCGGCAGTAAAGACTATTTATTCAGAAACAGTGTTTCTCAAAGAAACACTGTTTCTCTAAATTTTTATTGGGTGTAGGGCAAGTTACCAAACTTGCCCTACTTTTTTTATTCTACCGTCACACTTTTTGCCAGATTGCGGGGTTGGTCTACATCACAGCCCCGCCGCACAGCAGCCAACCAACAGCGCCCAATAGGGCGGAAAGTCCCACGTGTTGAGAAAGAGCAAGGCCCCGGCAAACAGCGCGATCAGCCCCATCCGCAGCCTGCCCAGCGGCAGATTGGCCCAGCGCAGCCAGCCGTGCCCTTCGCCATCGACCGCCTGTACCCCGGCCTTGGCCGTGCGGATGGCCCGGCCCCAAGAGGCCGGCCCTGTACCAATCAGCGTATGCAGCGCCAACCCAATCACCACCAGCACCACCGGCATCGCCAGCACATGCGGATGATTGTCGCCCAGCACATAGCTGAACATCGGGAACTCGTCGATCACCTCCACATGCTGACCCAGTAGGTCCAGGTCGCCGATCACTCGGCTAGAGCGCCACCACCACCAGTCCAGGCCGATAAACCAGTTGCCGCTTTGGCTCGCACGCTCCGGGAAACCGGACACGCCTATCCAATTCGCGAGCGGCATCACATGAAAGCCCATGGCATAGAGCCACTCCAGCACGATCATCAGGTTGCCGATCACGCCTACTGCCAGGGCTGCCAGCACACCGCCGGCCATGCTCGCCGCCGAGATCACCCAGGCAAGGCGTTCCCCCACCGCTTCCTCCGCGGCAACCGGCATGCGGCGGTCATAGCCCAGGGCCAGCAAATTCGTGACCACGCCAAAGCAGCCGATCAGCAGCAGCCCAAACCAGGCCGCCTGCCCCACATTGTAGGCGATGGCCGGCGGCTGGCCCGACAACCGCCCCAGCGTCGCCAACAGCCAATAGCCGAGGTAATAGTAGCTGATCGGATAGCCCGCGAACCACGCGTCCTGCGGCGGGAAGGTCGCGCTGGCCCAGATGCTGTTCATAAACATCAGGTCCATCGGCTTCTCCGTATGGTTCGCCGCCGGGTCATAGGCCCGCACCATCGCCCACAGCGCAAACCCGGCGAGAAAGAGCACCTCCACCGCCAGGATCACGCGCCAGTTGCCGGTCACCCGCACTTCCTGCCAATACCGGCGCAGCGCGCCCCAGCCCATCGCATAGGACACCCCGGCGACGAGCGCCACCGCCAGCCAGGCTGCGCCCACCTCGTTGCGCAGCAGCCCAACGCTGTAGCCCAGCCAGAACAGCACCCCCGTCACCACGACCGCGGATGTTTTCGCCAAGGCATAGCCGCGGTCCGGCAGCTCGTCAAACAGCCGCAGCACCAACGGCAGCGCCGCCAAGGTCACGACCTGCATCACCACATACCATGCCGCCAACGCGCCTAGCATCGATGCATTACCCTTTGTCGTGCGCCGGATGCCAGCCGAATGCCGCGCAGGGTCAGCCCGCGTGCGCCTTCCGGCTGAAGTGTTTGCCTACATCCTGCCCGGTCGGGGCTTGCTGTGGGAAATAGAGGCCGTCCTCCTGCACCAGCCGCCCTGGAACGGCGTAGATCACGACGCCCTCATGCTGATAGATCGGGCTGAGCATTCCGCGCGCCGCCATCTCCGCCAGCTTGTGTACCCCATCCGGGTGCAGATAACGCTCCAACTGCCCCACATAGACCAGCCCGATCCCCAGTTCGTCGATGATCGCCTGCGTCCGGTCGAGGTCGGGCGTGGCCCAAAACTCGCGCAGCAGCCCATCGCGCGCCCCCACTTGCTCTCCCGGTCGCTGCTCCGATTTGTGCATCCCCAGCAGCCCGCTCAACCCCGTCAAGCTCGCCACGCGTGAACTGCCCGCGCGATAATAGTCGAGTTCCGAGGTCTCGATGATCACCGGGTTGCCGCGCACATGCGCCAGCAGCCACTCAATCGCCGCATGGTCCGCGGCCAACAGGATGCGGTGGCTGTCGTCGGGCCACGTGTAGCTGCCCTGCACCATATAGTCCAGGGCGTTGAGCGTGCCAAAGGCGGGCCGCCAGCCGGTCAAACGCTGGCTCAAGCGCGCCGGCGTGCCGAGCGCCACGTAGGCCAGGCTGGCCGCCAGCAGCACCACAACGCCCGTCTGCCACAGCGCGGGCCAGCGTCCCCCAGCCCACCAGGGCGCGGGCCGCAGCGTCTCAGCCTCCAGCGCGTCGACAGGCCGGGATCGCTGCCGCCGCAGCACGGGCCGCGCCAGGCTCGCGGTTGCCGCCTGCCACAGCCGCGGCAGCGCGACCGCCGCGGCCAGCCCCCACAGCACCCATACCTGAATAAAGAATTTAAAGAGCGTGTTCATGCGGTACCAGTCGCCGCCCTGCAGAAAGTCCTTGAGATAGACCACCTGCGTGCCCGCCAAGATCGCCAGCCCGGTCACCGCCAATAGGCTGGCAAAAACCGCGGTGGTGTCGGCCTGGCCGCCGCGCCGCCACAGCGTGAGCAGCGCGATCCCCAACAACGGCAGACAGAGCGCCAGCACCGCCCGTCCCCACAGCAGCGCGCCGATGCTTGCCAGCACAGCCACTGGCAGCACCGCCACGCCGAGCAGATAGCCAAAGGTCGGGCGGCGCACCAGACGGCTGTGCAAATACCAAAAGCGCGGCA
>QEUY01000675.1 GCA_003577365.1 Chloroflexota bacterium
ATATCGCCCGCCAGGTAACGCTGGCCGGCGCCCCCGGCTCGCCCGCGCCCGGCTAGGCCGCCAGGCCCCGCCCCACTTGTTCTCGCTCTGGAGACCTGCGACCAATTGCCCCCGGCTTGGGGTTGGTCAACCGGCTGCTGGTGGACGCGACCGGGACCTTTCAACACGCGCGCCGTTGGCCGCGCCGAACCCGGCGACAGCCCGCCCACCGGCCCGGTCACCAGCGTATTCTAGGGTGCGGCGATCTCTCGCCGCACGGTAGCTTACCACTCGTCGACCCATTCTTCCTTTTCGCCCACCACCTTAAACTGGCGCACGTCGACCGTCTCACGCGGGGCGGGCAGGGCATAGTGGTTCTGGGCAGGGTAACCCTGTCCGTAGCCCTGCCCATAGCCCTGCGGCGGCTGTATGCCGTTGCCCGCCAGCACAATCACCGGTGGCTGGCCGTAGCCGGGCGGATAGCCGCCGTAGTAGGCGGGCAGACTCTGCTTGCGGCGTTCGCTCTGCCCGTCGCGTTCGGCCTCACGCCGCCGCCCAGAGGCCATCACCAACAGCGCGGCAGGCAGCCCAGCCATCACGCCGAAGATCACGCCCACGGCCATGCCCAGCGCATCGGCGCTGAGGCTGCCGCCGACCCGCCACGCTGCCACCGCCACAAAGACCAACACGGCTGTGCCAAAGAACAACTTCATGGCTTCCCCTCCCCGATCCTGCCTAGATGGCGGTATATTTTGTCGCCTCTATGTCTTCTTGGATACTGAGCTGTCTGTGCAACATCTAAACCCTGAGCGAGCCACGGAACGCCCTCGCGCCATAGTAAGATTGCGCGCCGTTGTGATACACGAAGACATGGTCGTAACGGCGATCACAAAAGAGCGCGCCGCCGAGCTGTCGAATCTCAGCCGGTGTCTTCACCCAGCTCGACGTCTTCGTATCGAACTCTCCCAGTTTCTGCAACGCTCGATATTCATCTTCGGTTAACAGTTCAATGCCCATGGCCGCAGCCATATCCAGCGCGTTCTGTTCTGGCCGGTGTTCTTTCCGGGCCTCCTGCCCTGCCCGGTCGTAGCACACATTTCTGCGACCTTTCGGGCTTTCCGCCGAACAATCATAAAAGAGATATTCGCCCGTCTGTTGATCCTGACCCACCACATCCGGTTCACCGCCGGTTCGTTCCATCTCATGCAGTGACCACAGCTTTTCAGGCTGAGCTTCCAGCTTGGCCTGTACTTTCGCCCAGGCAAGACCTGGATGGCGGTTCATGTTTTTCTCAAAACGGGCTTGCAATGTGCTCAGTAGTTCTTCTCGTCGCGCAGGTGACAACTCTTGGGTTCCCATGTTTCCCCTCCATCATGATTGTTCGCTTGATCTCGCCAGTCGATGCGCCGGGGCCGCCCCCTGTGGCGGCCCGTCTGCCACATGCGTACGCATTGGCACGGGAGCACGGACAGGCACGGGGGCCTGTCCCTACAAGCTGTGAGACGCAGCATTGATCGCGTATGATCTGCGCCCAGGGGTGATTCTAGGCTCCTCCGCAAAAGCAGTTGGCGCAGACCGTTTGCGCTGAAATCCCCTAGCGCGCCCCAAAGAGCCGCGCCCAGAACCCCGGCGGGCGCGCGGCATGGGGCGCGGCAGGCAGGGCAGCGGGCGGTTCCTGCCAGCGGCGGCTGGCGCGGCCGCCCTGGCCCAGCGCCGCCAAGACAGTGTCCAGGTCAGCCGGCCCCAGCCAGGCCGACTGGAAGCGTACCATCTCGCCCTTGGCCACCAGCAGAAAATCGCCCTTGCCTTCGAGCTTTTCCGCGCCGCTGTCGGTGACGCCGGCGGCGTAGCGCGCCTCATCGCGCGAGGCGACCGCGCCCACCAGCCGCACCGGGAAGTTGGCCTTCATCGCACCGCCGATCAAGGCGGCGGTCGGCTTCTGTGTGCAGGCCACCAGATGCACGCCCGCCTCACGCCCGCGCTGGCTGAGCCGGGTCAGCATCGCCTCGACCGGCGCGCCGCCGGTCTGGAGCAGGTCGGCCAGTTCGTCGACGGCCACGACGAGCAGCGGGCGGCTGACGCCGGCGCGGTCGCGGCGCTCCATCTCCTGCACGACCCAGCGCAGCCGTTCCACCGCGCCCGCCGGGCTGCTCACCACGTCGCCCAACACATGGGGCAGCCGCGCTAGCGGGCCAAAGCCGCGGCCCTTGGGGTCGATCAAGACCAACTGCACCTCGGTCTGGCGGTTGTGCATCGCCAGCGAGGTGAGCAGCGTGCGTGCCAGCGCCGTTTTGCCGCTGCCCGTCGTCCCCGCGATCAAGACGTGGCTCACATCCGGCGCGGTCAGCCGGATCAGCAGCGGCGTGCCGTTGGCTTCCACCCCCAGCACCGCCGTAAAGGGCGGGACCGCCGCCAGTTGGCGGCAGAGCGGCAGCAGCCGCACCGGCGACGATTTGAGGCGCGGCACTTCGACGTTGATGGCGCTGCCCCGCCGATAGACGCGCGCCTCGCGCTTGCCCAGCGCCATGGCGATCTCTTCGGACAAATTCGCCACCTGCTTGACCTTGGCCCCCATCTCGGTTGCCACATGAAACTGGACAAAGCGCGGCGTCACCGTGCCGCCCTTGACCTTGGCGGGCACGCGATGCCGCGCCAGCACCGCTTCGATGGTATCAGCCTGTATTTCCAATGTGCGTCGTCGATAGGCCATCGCCCACCCCCGTAAGTCGCGGCTACCGTTTCGCCGCTAAAACAAAGCGCCTGGCCGTTCATGGACTCCGGACGCCGCCCCGCCGGGGGCGGGTGGGCTGTGCGGAGACGCATGCTCAGACCAGGCTGCTCTTTCAGGCTCGCAGCATCCATACGGTACGCAATCGAGCCTAGTTCTGTGCTTGCGATGATGGCGACTGCTACG
>QEUY01000676.1 GCA_003577365.1 Chloroflexota bacterium
TGGTATGAAAATAGCAGCTTTTCCAAAATGTTACCTAGAAATCATCCCTGAAAAAATGACTGTCTTCGAGTGGATCGACCGTTCCCGGTCGCTTGGCGCCGAAGGGTTGGAGATGTACGAGCGTTTCTTCACCAGCCTGGACGATGGCTACATCGACAGCGTGGCCGAGGCCATCCACGATGCCGGCTATGCCATGCCCATGCTCTGTTGCTCGCCCGACTTTACCAATCCCGATGCAGATGGCCGCAAGCGCGCCATCGACTTCGAAGCGCAGATGATCCGCATCACTCGCCGCCTGGGAGGTGCGCGGGCCTGTTGTCGCATCCTCACCGGCCAGCGCTACCCCGAGGTGAGCGTCGAACAAGGGCTCGAGTGGGTGGTCGACGCCATCGAGCAGGTGTTGCCCGTCGCTCGCGAATATGATGTGGTGCTGGGGTTGGAAAACCACTACAAGGATGGTTTTTGGAAGTACCCGGAATTTGCCCAGAAGAAAGAGATCTTTCTCCGGGTGCTCGACGCTATCCCTGACTGCACCCATTTTGGTGTACAATACGATCCATCCAATGCCATCGTTGCCGGCGATGACCCCATCGACCTGCTGCGCTGCGTGGTGGATCGGGTAGTCAGTATGCACGCCAGCGACCGCTATCTGGAACCCGGCACGACGCTCGATGAGCTACGCCAGAGCGATGGCACCCTGGGTTATTCACCCAACCTGCGTCACGGCGTCACCGGCCAGGGCCTCAATGACTACGACCAGATTTTTAGCATCTTGTCGGCGGCGGGTTACAATGGCTGGGTCAGTATCGAAGACGGCATGAACGGCATGGACGAGATGAAAGAGTCGATTGACTTTTTGAAGCGGATGCGGGCCAAGTATTTCACAACATCGAACAGATATCGAACAGATGAAGATAGCCCTGATCGCTGATATACATGGCAACTCCATCGCCCTGGATGCGGTGCTGGCGGATGCTGCCCTCTACCAGCCTGATCTTTACTGTTTCCTGGGCGATCTGGTAGATGGTCACGATCCGTCTGGCGTGCTTGAACGAGTCACTGTGCTACCCCAGGCCCGCTTTATTGCCGGCAATACGGAGCACTATATCATTACGGGCGAGGGACCGCCTGGCTTGCGAATCGATGCCATCCAAGAGCGGCCCGACCGTTTGCCGGTTTTCCAAGAAGCGACTGCCTCTTGGGCGTGGAGCAAGGGTTGGCTCTGCGCTACCGGCTGGTTTGACTGGGTCAAGGATCTCTCGATCGAGGAGCACATCTCTCTGCCCACTGGTCAGACCTTGCTCTGTGTTCATTCGACGCCGGGCTACGCCGATGGCCCTGGCATAGGCCCGCATACAGACGATGCTGAGTTAGCCGATCTGGTAACGGGCTGCGGCGCAACGTTTGTCTGTGTCGGCCATACCCATGTGCCCTTTGTGCGAGTAATAAGCGGGATCATAGTGATCAACCCTGGCGCGGTTAGCAATCCGCTGGCACCGGATTTGCGAGCCTCCTATGCCCTTCTGGAGGTCGACAGCGCTGGATATAATGTAAACCACCGCCGCGTGGCCTATGACCATGCGGCTGTAATCACCGCCGTGCGCCGTGCGCAGCACCCGGCGGCGCACTTTATCATCGATCATCAGTTGGGGAATCGCACCGTTGAAGGAATGATGGCGGCGGCTGTGAGCCGGCGTTCTATGCTTGTAGCGAGACCAAGCTCTGTAGGATAAAAGGAAGAAACGCTATGAAACTGCTCGAACAGATCCAGCAACTCAATTTCCCCGCCGACCTGCCCAAGTCGGTGCTGGCGGTGAAGCAGGTTTTCGACGCACCGCAGGTACCTGACCCCTATGCGGCGGCGAAAGCAGCGTTGCACGAAGGTGGCCTGCTGGCGCGCATGAAGCCCGGCGCAACCGTGGCGGTGGGCGCAGGCAGCCGTGGCATCGCCAACCTGCCGCAGATCGTCAAAGGCGTGGCCGATGGCTTGCGCGAGGCCGGCATGCATCCCTATGTGGTGCCGGCGATGGGCAGCCACGGTGGGGCCACCGCCGAGGGGCAAAAGACCATGCTGGCCGAACTTGGCGTCACCGAGGCCAGCGTGGGCGCTAAAATTCGCGCCACGATGGATGTCCAGGAGATCGGCCAGATCTCCGGCGGCCCTACGCTCTATCAGGGTGTGGATTCGGCCACAGCCGATCACTCTCTGCTCGTCAGCCGCATCAAGCCGCATACCGACTTTCGCAGCCACCTGGAGAGCGGCCCCTCGAAGATGTGTGTGATCGGCTGGGGCAAGCAGTACGGTGCGGCGATCATGCACGCAGGAGGTGGGGCGAACTTCCAGAAGTATCTGGCTCCGGCAGCGCGCATCTATGAGACCAATACCAACTTTGTCGGCGCCATCTGCCCCATCGAGAACGCTTATGACGGCACCGCCAAAATCGTCGGTCTGACCGCCGACAAGGTCGGGCTGGAGCCGGAGGCCAGGCTGTTGGAGGAGGCCAAGGCACTCATGGCAAGCCTGCCCTTCCCCGAGATTGATGTGTTGGTCGTGCGCGACCTGGGCAAAAACATCAGCGGCACCGGGATGGACACCAACATCATCAGCCGCTTGATGATCCCGCGCCAGCCCGAAGCCTTTGGCAACGTAGATGTCGCCATCATCGCCGTGCTCGACCTGACCGAAGAGACCCACGGCAACGCCGCCGGCATTGGCCTGGCCAACGTCACCACGGCGCGCGTGGCGGAGAAGATCGACTGGTTCGCCACCTATACCAACGCCATTACCTCGGGCATCTTTGGCATGTTCCGCGTCGCCCTGCCCATCACCATGCCCAGCGACCGGGCGGCGTTGGAAGTGGCCTTGCGCGGCTGCGCCCAACCGCAG
>QEUY01000677.1 GCA_003577365.1 Chloroflexota bacterium
CGACCTCTTTGAGGCGCTGGTGCGTGAGACCAACTGGCGCACCATCTCCATCGGCTTTGAATCGGGCAGCGACCGCATCCTGCGGCTGCTCAACAAAGAGTGTACCGAGGAAGACAACTACTTCGCCATCGACCTGCTCAACCGCCTGGGCGACGAGATGATGCGCAAGGGGCAGGAGCCGCCCAAGTTCTGGGCCAACATCATGCTCGGCATCCCCGGCGAGACGCCCGAAGACGCCTTCAAAACTATGCGCATGCTCAAGCGGATGAAGTGGGTCTTCCCGTCGATCTCCTACTATGCGCCCTACCCCGGTTCGGCCCTGGGCTTCCAGCTCATCGCCGAGGGCAAAAGCCTGATGAGCAAGGACAACTATCATCGCTTCCCCGACGATGAGAAGGTGAAGGGCGTGGATTACAAGTTCTATCGCGAACTGCTGGCGGGCAAGTACGACGACCACATCAACCAGGGGCTGGACTCCGTCCGCTACGGCGCGGACCTTTATCAGGGCAGTTTGATCAAGGCATAGGATTTTTCATCGCAGAGGCGCAGAGCGCGCAAAGATCAGAGAAGAAACCTAGATTCTGAACTTAGCGTCCTTTGCGCCTCTGCGGTGGATTCTCAGAGATCACCATGAGCAGCTTTAGCAATCCACACTACATGTATCTCTTTGACCTCAGGAACGGCAAGAAAAAACTCGCCTATGGCGAATCGCCGGAAGACGCGCTGGACATCCTGCGCGTGCGCCTGAGTGACGCCGAGATGGACGAAATCTTGAGCGACCAATATGTCAAGATCTCGCAGCGCGAACTGCAAAAGTATATCTCGCTCTTGGGCTAGGCTCCCTGGGTAGAGCACCGGAGATAGGCTGTCGAGGATCGACCATGCGCTTGTCCGCTGCGGAGAAGGCCGTGCTGTGCGCGCTCGTCAGCGGCAGCCGGCTCCAGTCCCATCGTCACCTCGACGGGCGCAAAGAGTATGCCCTGCACAGCCTCGATGACAGCCGCCGGCCTGTGGCTGCCGCCGTGGTCGAGCGGCTGCGTGACCAAGGGCTGATCCAAAGCAATATGAAATTTCCGGCAGCCACCTACTTGCTCACCGGCCAAGGGCAGCAGGTAGCCAAGGCGCTGACCCCTGCCGCCCTTCGTCCGCTCACGGCGCGCACCTTCTCACGGCGCTAAGCGTTCGACATCCGGCGCCGGGAAACAGATATCTGCAGCACAGGACGCGCGGTCGAGCCCCCGGCCAGCTCGCTTCAACCTACCCTGCGACGGCTAACGCGGCTGCGGCTGGTTGACCATCCTCAGGTCGTTGACCACCCGGTCGAACTTGATCCCAATCGTGCGCAGCGCATTGCGTACCACGCCTTCGATCCGGTCCTTCTCGGCGGCGCGATGCACGACCCCATCAATCGTGATCACCCCCTTCTTCACCGTCACCGTTAGGGTCGCCGGTTCGGCGATCAACGGATCGGCGTCGATGGCGTGACGCACAATCGCCAGCAGCCGGTCGTCGTCATATTTGCCGCCAAACCAATTTGTCAATCGAGAGATTGTCATCGTATGGCTCCTCTTGGTCCGTCGGTATCACCCCAGAGGCGAACAACCCAGACATCACCGGCGCAGACATCGGAGGATATATACAAAAAGAACGACAGAAGAAATGGAGGCTATACAGGGGAAAATGGAGGCACGGCCAGCGACCGGCCTCTAGTCACTTCTAGCCTATCATACCCGCGGGCCAGGGTCAACGATTGGCCGAAAATTCCTTATGGCTCTCTGCTTTGCGCCTTTGCGCTGAAGGTCTCCCCCTCCGGCGCGGTGAGGGCTTCCAGGTTGGAGAGGTAGATCAGCGCGGCCTCTGCCGAATCACCGCACATCTCCGGCGTGGGATGCAGCCGCACGCAGACCGTGGGCCGCTCCGGCTTGCCAAAGAGCGCACAGCGATTGTCCGGCGTCAACTGCACGCAACGCACGCCCGCAGGCTTGCCGTGGGGCATCCCTGGGATCGGCGACGAGATCGACGGCGCAATACAGCAAGCGCCACAGCCGGCGCGACAGTCCATCCCCGGCCCTCCTTTGCCCCTACTGCCCCGCAGCAGGCGGCAGATAGCCGTTCTCCCGCAGCCAGACCTCGGTGCGGCGCATTCCTTCGCCCAGGTCGACCGCCGGGACCCAGCCCAACCGGGCACGCGCCTTCTGGTTGCCGTAGCTGTTGCGGCTGCGCAGCGCCTGCACGGTGGCGCGGCTCAACTCCGGCTTGCGCCCCTGCAAGGCCGCCATCACTTCGTTGCCCAGCCCGGCCAAGTAGGCCAGCGCATAGGGCGTGGACTTCAATTTCACCCCGGCCATGGCGGCGTAGGCCCCAAAGAAGTCGCGCCAGGGAACCGCCGCGCCGTCCGAGAGGTTCCACGCCTCGCCCGGCGCGGCCTCATGCGTGGCGCAGAGCAGCAGCCCGTCGACCAGGTTGTCGATGTAGACCGGCTTGCACAGATGCTTGCCGCCGTCGATCAACCGCAGCTTGCCCGCCTGGATCGCAGCCAGCGGGCGCAGCGTGAACTGCGGCGACCCCAGCCCATAGACCTGCGACGGCCGCGCTACTACCACCGGCAGCCCTGCGCGGCCCGCTTCCCAGACCACTTCTTCCGCCGCGACCTTGGAATCGGCGTACAGGTTGCCCCGCGCCCGGATTGGATAGCTCTCGTCGATGTCAAAGATGTTTTGAGGCGACCCGTAAACCGCGCACGAACTGAGATGCACAAAGCGGCGCACGCCCGCTACCTGGGCCGCCTGCGCCACCTGGCGCGTACCCTCCACATTCACCGCCCAGATCGCCTCACGGCTGCCGCGTTCGCCCACCCAAGCCGCCGCGTGATAGACCAGTGT
>QEUY01000678.1 GCA_003577365.1 Chloroflexota bacterium
GGCCGGAAACACCGACGGGGCAAGCCCTGCCGCCAGGCAGGACCAATCTCTCAGGTCTGCGACAGAGCCAACGGGTACTCCTTGGAGTGCCCGTTTTTTGTGGATACCACGCTTGGGCGGCGCGCTGGAACATAAACCAGCCTGTCTGCCGCCCGATCTACCCGCCGGTCATCCAGGAGGTGCTTGGCTATGGAACTGCTGAAACCCGATCGAACGCGCCCAACCAACGGCGCGGGCCGCGCGGCCGGCGCTTCCCCCGGTCTGCGTGCGCTTGTGGCAGAAGACGGCTTTGTGCGCCGCCATCTAGGGCCTGCGCCCGCCGATCTCCCGGCGATGTTGGCGGCCATCGGCGTGGAGTCGCTCGACGCGCTGGTCGACGCCACGGTGCCGCCGGCGATCCGCCTGGCGCGACCGCTCCACCTGCCGGGGCCGCGCGGCGAGCGTGAGGTCTTGGCCGAACTGCGCGCCATGGCGGCCAAGAACCGGGTGCTGCGCTCGCTCATCGGCATGGGCTATTCCGACTGCATCACGCCGCCCGTGATCCTGCGCAACATCCTGGAAAATCCTGGCTGGTATACGGCCTATACCCCCTATCAGCCGGAGATCGCGCAGGGGCGGCTGGAGGCGCTGCTGAACTTCCAGACGATGGTTGCCGACCTGACCGGGTTGGAGATCGCCAACGCCTCGCTGCTGGACGAAGCCACCGCCGCCGCCGAGGCCATGACCATGGCCAAGCGCGCCCAGCGCCGCGCCGAGTCCGCCGTCTTTTTTGTCTCCGAGAAATGCCATCCGCAGACCATCGCCGTGGTGCAGACGCGGGCCGAGCCGATGGGGATCGACGTGGTGGTGGGCGACCACGCCGCCTATGATTTTAGACGGCCTACCTTTGGCGTGCTGTTGCAGTATCCCGACACCGAAGGCGCGGTCGTGGATTACCGCGCCTTTGTGGACCAGGCGCACGCCGCGGGCGCGCTGGTCGTGGTGGCCGCCGACCTGCTGGCGCTCACGCTCTTGACGCCCCCTGGTGAGTTTGGGGCCGATATCGCCGTGGGCAGCAGCCAGCGCTTTGGCGTGCCGCTGGGCTATGGCGGCCCGCACGCCGCCTACATGGCGACGCGCGACGAACTCAAACGCATCATGCCGGGGCGGCTGGTGGGCGTCTCGGTGGACAGCAGCGGCGCGCCGGCGCTGCGCTTGGCGCTGCAGACGCGCGAGCAGCACATCCGCCGCGAGAAGGCCACCAGCAACATCTGCACAGCGCAGGTCCTGTTGGCGGTGATCGCTTCGATGTACGCCGTCTACCATGGGCCGGATGGGCTGCGCCGCATCGCCGAACGCGTGCGCCTGCTGACAGGCGTCCTGGCCGAAGCGTTGGCCGCGCTCGGCTACACGCTCAACGGCGGGCCGTATTTTGACACGCTCAAGGTCAGCGGTGGGCCGCGCACGCAGGACGAACTCGCCGCCGCCGCGGTCGAGCAGGGCTTTAACCTGCGCCTCTATGCCGGCGGCGCGGTGGGCGTTTCGCTGGACGAGACGACAACCGTCGACGACCTGCGCGACCTGCTGGCCGTCTTTGGCGTGGCCGATGCGTTGGGTCTCGAAGAACTTGCCGGGCGCGCCGACCTGCGCCTGCCCGACGCGCTGCGCCGCACCAGCAGCTATCTGACGCACCCCGTCTTTAACCGCTATCACACCGAGACGGAGATGCTGCGCTATATCCACCGGCTGCAGAGCCGCGACCTGTCGCTGGTCCACGCCATGATCCCGCTGGGGTCCTGTACGATGAAGCTCAACGCCACTACGGAGATGATCCCGATCACCTGGCAGGAATTCAGCGGGCTGCACCCCTTTGCCCCGCTGGATCAGGCGGCGGGCTATGCCGAGTTGTTCGCCAAGCTGGAAGAGGCCCTGGCCGAGATCACCGGCTTTGCCGCCATTTCGCTCCAGCCCAATGCGGGGTCACAGGGCGAATATGCCGGGCTGCTCACGATCCGCGCCTATCACCAGGCGCAGGGGCAGGGCCACCGCCGCGTCTGTCTGATCCCGGCCTCGGCCCACGGCACCAACCCGGCCAGCGCGGTGATGGCGGGGATGGAGGTGGTCGTGGTGGCCTGCGACGAGCGCGGCAATGTCGACCTGGACGATCTGCGTGCCAAGGCGGCGCAGCACAGCGCCGATCTGGCGGCCATCATGGTCACCTATCCGTCGACGCACGGCGTCTTTGAGGCCGGGATCGTGGAGCTATGCCGCATTGTGCATGAGCACGGCGGCCAGGTCTATATGGATGGGGCCAACATGAATGCCCAGGTGGGGTTGTGCCGCCCCGGCGACATCGGGGCCGATGTCTGCCACCTGAACCTGCACAAGACCTTCTGTATTCCGCACGGCGGCGGCGGGCCGGGCATGGGGCCGATCGGCGTGGCCGCGCATCTCGCCCCCTATCTGCCTAGCCATCCGGTCGTCCCCGGCGTGGGCGGCGAGCAGAGCTACGGCCCGGTGTCGGCTGCGCCTTGGGGCAGCGCCAGCATCCTGCCGATCTCCTATGCCTACATTGCCATGATGGGCGCGGCAGGGCTGACTGAGGCGACGCGCATTGCCATTCTCAACGCCAACTATATCGCGGCGCGGCTGCAGCCCTATTACCCGGTGCTCTATCGTGGCGACAATGGCTTTGTGGCGCATGAGTGTATCGTCGACGTGCGCCCGCTCAAGCAGGCCGGGATCGAGGTGGACGACATCGCCAAGCGGCTGATGGACTACGGCTTCCATGCGCCGACGATGTCCTTCCCCGTGCCGGGCACGCTCATGATCGAACCGACCGAGAGCGAGTCCAAGGCGGAGTTGGATCGCTTCTGCGATGCGATGATCGCGATCCG
>QEUY01000679.1:0-5608 GCA_003577365.1 Chloroflexota bacterium
CCCTCAAACCGATAGCGCCCCTCGGCGTCTGTTACCGTGGAGACCAGCGGCCACAGTGAAAAAGATGGGTTGAAGAGCGCGACCTCGATCCCCGGCAGCGCCGTTTCGCCGGCGCGTACCCGCCCGGTGATAACTCCCTCAAACTCGCCCACGCCCAACGTGATATCCAACCCGCTGCGGGTTTCGCCTTCGGCCAAGACGATGTCGGCGGCATCGTCTACGGTCACGCCGCCGTAGAAGCTCTCGATCGCCGCCTGCCAGTTAACCTCGTAGCGTACGCTCAGGCGATAGCGGCCGGCAGCCACTATCCCCTTGGAAAAGCGCCCGGTAGCGGGGTCATAGCAGGCGAAGCGACAGCTGATCTCATCGCCAGGGATTGCCATTTCCCAATTCCAAGTTGTGTACGCTGGTTCCCAGGCCCCGCCTGCAGCAGGCTGCCAGAGCGTAAGCGAGATGAGAGGGGGATGGCTGCCGTCCTCCAGCGTCACAGTGCCGGTGACGCGTGCGGCAGCGGTCAATGTGGCGTCGATCACAGAGCGTGAGGCATCGGTCACCGGCACGGGCTGGGCGTCGAGTTGGCTCGATGCATCCTGATAGTATTCAGCCAGATAGCGACTGCTGGGGTCCTCAAAGCGGATAGTATAGGAACCGGGCTGCAGATAGGCGAAGCGGTAGGAACCGTCTGCTCCGGTCCTCGCCCACCCGCCGTTTCCCACAGCCGGATCTGTCGCCAGGATCGTCACGCCTGCGAGGGGATTGCCATCGGTTGCGAAGACGCGGCCGGAGAGCTGGCTGACATTGCCGATGACCATATCCACACGACGTGTCTCCCCTGCGGCCAATGGAAACCCCACGGCGTCGGCGGGGGGCTGATAGAAGTCACGCGCGAGGAGATCCTCATAACATTCAGAGAAGTACCCAACTTCTCCCTTGCACTGCGGCGGAAGAGATAAACATAGTACCAGGACTGCCCGATCGCGGGCACCCCCGATATCGGACCGGTAACAGTGGCCCCCGGCGCGAGCACGGCATCGATGTCTATCACCGCGTTGCCACTGACCACCACCCCGGTAGCCAATGCCTGATCGACGACATTGCCATAGAATTGCGGCGCATAGACGCGGCTAGGGTCGCGAAACTCGACCAGATAGGTAGCCGGGGGCAGACCGAGAAATTCATAGCGCCCATCAGGGCCAGTCAGAGCAGTCCGGCTACAGCTAGACAGGTAACAAAGCCGCACTTCAATTCCCGCCAGGGGATCGCCGGCGGCGTTGGTCACCCTCCCGGCCAGGCTGCCCGGCACATCCGGCGCGGCGATGCTGTCTTGGGAGAACGCGGGAAGCTGCAAGAGCAACAACAGACAGACCAGAGCCGCGGCTATCACGACAAGCAGCCGCGCGCTCTGCACCAATGGCTTGACGAAACGGGGGACCATTTCTACCTCCTAGAATAGGCTCGATTGTCGAGAAACGTGAAGAGGAGGGGCATGCTTGTAACACGCACATGCAGGCAGCCCACACCGGCGGTTAGATCACGGTTAAGAGATTAGGGCGACAACTGTCATTCCGGAATCTCTCCGGAGCCAACGCAGCGCAGAGAGATTCCTCGTCGCAGGCTCCTCGGAATGACATTGCCTGGTTCAACTCTTCACTTGTATGAACTTGTATGAAACCGCCGCTGCGGACAGCCACACATCTAATCTCGCACGGCGGCGTTGTCTAGCGGTTCTGAACCCGCTAGACCTTCACCGCGGTCGCCTTCCTTCTCTACGGTGCGCTGGGCGGCGAGGCCGGAGTCTCGACGGCAGGAGTTTCAGCAGGGGCGGGCGCAGCCTCCGTCTCGCCGGTCGCAGCCGGAGCCGTTTCGGCTGGGGCAGTCTCAACCGTCGCGGTCTGCGCCGAGGCCGCCGCCGGAACCGAAGCGGGCAGGTCTGCCTCGGAACCGACCAGATAGACCGCCTTCCAGGGCTGATATTTGCTGACCAGCGTCTCGCTGCGGGTCGCGCCCCCTTCGACAATCGTGCGTGTCACGGTCGCGGTCATGCCCGGCTTTTCCCAGTCCACCTGTTTGCGCTGGCCGGGGGCCACCGACGCATCGACCGTGTAGAGCGGCGGCGGCGCGGCGACCACGTCGCTGATCACCGGCTCGCTCACATAGACCTCGCGCGCCGGTTTCGTGCCATAGAAGTTAAAGGCCATCGTGCCGTTAGCGGCGTCGACCACCGGGTCGATCAACAAGTACGCGCCCGTGTCGTTGCGGAATTTGAAATCGACCGAGGGCGTGAAGATGGTCGCATCCAGCCCCGGCTCGCCGTACCAATCCACCACATAGCCGTGATTGTAACGTTCGACAATCGGCATACCGGCGTTATAGGCGGCGCGGAAAACCGTGGTGCTCACTTGGCAGACGCCGCCGCCGATGCCCACCGCCGTGCGGTCGCCCCAGATGATCAGCGAATCCTCAAAGCCGTTGGCCGCCGAGACATCCTCCACATACTCGTTGAAGCTAAAGATGCCGCCGGGGGGGATCACCACCCCTTCGAACTTGGCGGCGGCGATCTCGATGTTGCGGATGCGCTCGGCGCTGCTGCCCGCAAAGTAGCTGGTCCCGCTCGCCACCAGTTCGCGAATGCCCATCTCGGCCACGCGGTTGCTGTCCACCGCCGGGGCCACCGGCTCCACCACCAACAGCGCCGGATTTTGGCCTGCGGCCAGCGCCTCGCGCACGGCCACGACCGTGGCGTCGACGTTGAGCTGGCGACCGGGGCGGCTGGTCTGCAGCACCGAGACGCTGCCGCTGTTGGGGTCAAAGCTCAGGCGCGCGTTGCGCGGGGCCAAATAGATCTGGTCCGCCCAGGGGGGTCGGCCTGGGGCGGGTTGTCGGAGACCAGGATCGATTGCAGCATGGCCGGGTCGAGCGCAAACTCCAGCCCATAGCGGCTGTCGCGCAGCAGCAGCGAAGGGGCCGCCGTGTCTGTCTCGGTCTGGGCTGCGGTCGTGGGCAGCGGCGCGGGCATCGGGAGCTGCACGACGGCCAGCGGCGTGGACAGCCGTTGGCCGGGCGCGCGCCCTTCCAGCGTCGCCACCAAGGCCTGCACCGTCGCCTCCACGTCGACCTCCACGCCGGGCTGGCCCGGCACGACGACCGCGCCCATCTGCGCGGGGGCGCGCGCCGGGGTTTGCACCTCGGCGGCGATCTGCTCCACGGCATAGCGCAGTTGGGCCGCGTCGATCAGCACGTCGGGCGCGATATCCGTGCCGCCCAGCGCCGCCGCCATCTGCGCGGCCAGCCGCTCGACGGGGGTGTCCTGCCGGCCCACCAGATAGGCGCGGTTGACCGCAGCCAACAGATCGGTGCGCACGCGCGCATGGTCGCCGGTGATGGGCCACTGCCGCCCACCATATTCCACGCTCAGCGTCGGCAGCGGATAACGGGTCAAGGTTTGGGTCAGCCGGCCCAACGCCTCGGCGCGGCTCAACCCGCCGACCGGCACACCGGCCACGGTCACGCCGCTATAGATGCGGTTAATATGCCAGACCTGCCACCCCAGCAGCAGCCCCAGCACGGCCAGCACGCATATCCCGGCAAAGAGCACCGCAAAATCGCCCGGTGTGCGCCGGATGCGGGTGCGCGGGCGTTCCATACGCAGCGTCGACTGCATCCATCCAATCCTTTCTTCTACCCCACGGGGCCGCGCTCAGCCGCCCAGTTGGGGCACAATAAACAGGGGTGGGATCGCCAAGTCCAAGATCAACAGCAGTACAAAAGGCAGCGCCCACACCCCCGCCCGCACCACGCCCAGCAAGCGTGCGGGCCGCGGGCGGGCCATCCAGCGTTTGGCCCAGGCGGGCAGCCAGCGCAGCGTAAAGCGGCCGGCGCCGCCCAGCAAGAGCGGCTGGCAGAGCAGGATCAGCGCGATCACGCTGATCGACAGCAGCGTCCATTTGTCCACTGCGCCCGCCAGCATACCGGTCAACACCAGCGCCCCGGCCATCACCAGCGCCAAGAAGCCGGTGATGGCCCCTTGCAGCGGTTGAAAGACCTCGCGCCAGCCCAGCGCGATCACGGTGCTGATGGGCAGCAGCCCCCAAAAGAAGTAACGGCCCTGGTGCTGCACAAACTTCATGTTATACCAGGCGTAGCTCACCGTCACCGCCAGCAGGATGATCCCAAAGAGGATCAGCACCGCCAGTTGAAAGACATCCATGTCGGTGTCCGGCCCGCCGGAGATAAAGCGCACCGTGGCCCACAACACGCCCAGAAAGATCACGCCCGAAAAGAGCAGCAGCGCCGTATAGATGCGTTCGTCCAGAAAGACGCCCATCCAGCCGAAGACGCCCCAGAAGCTCTTGAAGGTGAAGCCAAAGGCACGCTCGCCATAGGCCACCCAGCCGTTGGCCGCGATCCACTCTTCGGTGCGCGGCTGGCCCACGACGACCTGGTCATGCCAGCGCAGCGCCAGCAGATCCCACGCCCCGTAGAGCAGCACATTGCGCGCCCACAGCGGCAGCCCCAACAGACAGGCGGGCAGCGCCACCCAGAGGCTGCGGCGCAGGCCCGCCAGCAGGCTGCGCCGCGACGGGGTCAGCTTGACGCGCTCAAAAGCCGCCGCCGGGACGCGCGGGCGCAGCCAAACCACCAGCACCACCACCCCCCAGGCGATGGGCAGCAGCAGATAGGCGTAGATCTTGGTCAGCAGCCCCAAGCCCAGCAGCACGCCCAACAACGCCAGTTGCCGGCGGCTGCGCTGCGCCTGCTGTCGCGCCGGCGCCGGCTCCAGCCGGTCATCGGCATAGAAACGGGCGCGCATCCAGCGCAGCAGCACCAGCATGGCGGCCATGAGCAGCAGTTCGGCCAAGCCGTCGTTGTTGACCGACGCGGCCACCGCCATATGCATGGGCAGCAGCGCGGCAAAGGCCGCCGCGCCCAGCGGGATCAACGTCTTGCCGGGGAAGACAAGTTCCAGACAGAAATAGAGCAGCAGCACCGTGCCCATGCCCAGCAGCACCCCAAACAGCCGCAGCGCATGCAGGCTGCCGCCGCTCAGCCAGTAGACGGGCGTCGCCACCAGGTAATAGAGCGGCGGCTGATAGTTCTCATAGCGCAGCCCCGCCGTGGTCAGTTTGGGCGCAAAGCGCGTTTCCAGCAGCCGATCAAGCTGCTCCTGGTCATAGTCGCCCGCGTCCAGCACGGGCAGGCGCAGTTCAGACGCGATATAGGCAATGTAATTGTAGTGGGCCGGTTCGTCGGGCGCCTGCCAAGCCGGGGTGAGCAGCGCAAAGAGACTGCCCGCCACCCAATAGGCCGCCAGCAGCGCCGCCAGCCAGCGCCGGGGCGCTTGGATGTAGAGGCTGTCGAACCCGCGCAGCGCGCTGGGCGGATGCGACAGCGCCGGTGTCGCCAGGTCGGGTTCCACCGGCGACACCAGAAATGAATCACTCACGCGTGCCTGCATGGATCTGGGTCTTGAGCGTGGCTACGGCTGTGCGACCGGCTATGCAACCGCCTGCACCTTCTCGGCCATGATGGCGTCGTCCAATTTGGCAAAGAGCGCCACCGGCTCACGCATCGGCTGGCCGGGCGGCAAGCTGTCCGCCTGCCAGCGCCC
>QEUY01000679.1:5614-8303 GCA_003577365.1 Chloroflexota bacterium
GCGCTCGGTATATTGCCGGCCAAAGAGCGGCCGGTCATAGCCCAACATCTGGTGCAGCGCCTCGCTGCTCTGCGGCAGGATCGGCGCCCAGAGCAGTTTAAGCCAGTCGATCGCCTGCAGCGCCACATAGACGCTGGTGGCCGCGCCTGCCGGGTCCTGTTTGATCGCCTGCCAAGGAGCCTTTTCGTTGAGATATTGGTTGACGCGCTGGCTGAGCCGGCGCGCCTCGGTCAGCGCCGCCTTGAGCTTGACCGCGCCGTACAACTCGCCCACCGTCGCAAAGCCGCCGCGAATCTCGGCCAGCAACGCTTGATCGAGCGGGTCGAGTTCCCCAGGAACCGGGATGCGCCCCTCGAAGCGTTTGTAGGCAAAGCCCAAGACGCGGTTGACCAAGTTGCCCCAGTTGGCGACCAGTTCGTTGTTGACCCGCTCCATAAACTCCTGCCAGGTGAACTCCACGTCGGCGTTTTCCGGGGCCATGGCCGTCAGCACATAGCGCCACGCTTCGGGCTGAAACTGGCGCAGCACGGTGTTGAAGCCGATCACACGGCCGCGGCTGGTGCTGAACTTGCCGCCGCCCAGGTTCAAATACTCGTTGGCGGGCACATCATAGGGCAGGTTGAGCCGGTCGCCTTCACCGGCGTTATAGCCGATCAACATCCCCGGCCAAATGATGGTATGGAACGGGATGTTGTCTTTGCCGATGAAGTTGTAGATCAAGGCGTCGGGGTTGACGCCAGCATCCCACCAGGCGCGCCAGGCGTCCGCCTCCCCGACCAGGCCGGCCCACTCTATCGCCGCGCTCAGATAGCCGATCACGGCGTCGTACCAGACGTAGATGCGCTTGTCATCATAGCCTGCGAGCGGGATGGTGATGCCCCAATCGATGTCGCGCGTGATGGGCCGCCCGCGCAGTTCCTTGAGTTCGAGTTGCCCGCGCGTAAAGTTGAGCACGTTGGGCCGCCAATGCTCCTTGCCGGTGTTGATCCAGTCGAGCAGCGGCTGGTTGAGCTTGCCCATATCCAGGAAGAAATGCTCGGTCTCGCGCACCTCCAGGTCGGTGTTGCCGGTAATCTTGGAGCGCGGGTTTTTGAGCTCCAGCGCGTCATAGATGCGCCCGCAGTTGTCGCACTGGTCGCCGCGCGCCTCTGGATAGCCGCAGAACGGGCAGGTCCCCTCGACATAGCGGTCGGCCAGAAAACGCTTGGCCTGCGGGTCATACAACTGCTGTTGTACCGCCTGATAGATGTAGCCCGCCTCCAGATGGCGCAGGAACATCTGCTGCGTCACGTCCCAATGGTTTTGCGTGTCGGTGTGCGTGTAGAGGTCAAAGGTCAACCCCATCGCCACACAGCCCTCCACAAACAGTTCGTGATATTTGTCCACCACCTGGGCGGTGGTGAGGCCCTCGGCGTCGGCTTTGAGGGTGACGGGCGTGCCGTGCGTGTCCGACCCGCTGACCATCAACACGTCGTTGCCGGCCATGCGCTGGTAGCGCGCAAAAATATCCGGGGGTAAATAGGCCCCGGCAATTTGACCAATATGCTTCTCGCCGTTAGCATAGGGCCAGGCGACGCCCACCAGAATCTTTTGTGCGTTACTCGTCATAGCAAACCTTCCGCCCCCACGTTGGTCGTACCCTGCCGGTGCGCCGGGCCATCCTAACCCAGCGCAGGGCGCTCCACAAGCGCCCATGGGCAGGTACGCCGAATTATAGCGGCAGACAGGGGCGATGGCAAAGCAAAGGGGCAAGGCACAGGGCAGATTCTCGGCTACAGCCCAATCGCGAATGATATCCCGATCACGATTCTCACCTACTCGTCGCCTGGGCGCGCCCAAGCGATCCGCCAAGACAAGAACACCGGACCTGCTATGAAAGCATTTGTCGTCATGGGACGCACGCTCAAAGCCGCCTACGATGAGTTGTTTATGTGCGTCTTTCTCAGCCTCGCCTGGTGGATCGGCACGCTGTTGATCCTGCCGGCCGCGCCCGTGACGCTGGGTGTTCACCAGGTCGCCAACCGCATCGCCAATTACAAACGGGTGGACAATTCATTTTTTTGGGAGGCGGCGCGCCAGCATATCGGCCGCGGCTGGCTGCTCTATCTGATCAACCTGCTGCTGCCGCTGGCGCTGCTCTTCAACGCCTGGTTCTATTTCCAGGCCGAAGGCTGGCTCCGCACCTTTGGCGTCTTTTGGCTCTGGCTCTTGGTCTTTGTGCTGATGATGGGGCAATATCTCTTCCCGCTCTTTTGGCAGCAGGACGAGCCGGACCTGAAGCTGGTGCTGCGCAACGCCGCGCTGCTGGCCGTGCGCCACCCGCTCTATACCTTTTTGATGCTGCTCTTTCAGATCTTGCTGCTGGGCATCAGCACGGCGATCACGCTGCCGCTGGTGCTGTTGGCCCCGGCCCTGATCGCGCTGGCCGCCAACTTTGGCCTGGTCGGGCTGCTCCAGGAGATGGGGCTGGCTCCCCAACCGCCGGTGATCCCCAAACGCTAGGCAGGTTCGCGCCATACAGGCATTACGCCGCAGGCATCACGCCAAAGGAATCAGGATGCAAACCGAAACCTTCGCCCTCTATCA
This sequence comes from Chloroflexota bacterium, assembly GCA_003577365.1. Lineage (GTDB taxonomy): Bacteria > Chloroflexota > Anaerolineae > Caldilineales > Caldilineaceae > QEUY01. The sequence goes on from QEUY01000679.1 coordinate 8,201, forward strand.
GCAAGAGTCACGCAAGACCTGGAGCGAGATCCCCACGAACCATCCTATCGTCTACCCCACGTTAGGGCTGGCGAATGAGGCCGGCGAAGTGGCGGGCAAGATC
>QEUY01000680.1 GCA_003577365.1 Chloroflexota bacterium
CCGCGCAGGGTTTTCCAGTGCAGTTTTTCAAAGAGCGCGGCCAGCGCGGCTTCGTCGCCGGTAAACTCGACCGCCGCACCGCCGACCACCAGCGAGCCGATACGGCGCGGTTCGGCCTTGCTCACCACGGCGCGCCAGCCGTCGCCCACCAGCAGATTTTCCTCCGTCTCCACCCCGCCCAGGTCGGCGAGATACTCCTTCATCAGCCAGGAGGGCACGCCGTGATACTCGTGGCGCGTCATCTGTTGCTGTCTGCCGACGGTGCAGCGCCGCCGTTGTTCAATACGGCGGCAGCGCCGCCGCCGACGGGCGGGAAGATGCGGATCTCCGCCCCCTCAGGGATGGGCATATCCATGCCGCCCAGATAGCGGATATCGCGCCCGTCCAGAAAGACATGGATGCCGGTGTGCAGCTCGCCGTTCCGGTCAAACAGCTCTTTTTGCAGGGCGGGCCAGCGCGTGATCAGCTCGTGCAGCAGCGTGCGAAAGCTGTCCCCCGGCCCGCTGTTCAGCGTGACCTTTGGCCCGCCGACAATGGCGCGCAGCGTGGCATAGACGCGTACATCCATCGCCAGTGCTTTCTCCAGACTCGCCAGTGCTAACGACCTGGCGGGAAAATATGGATCTCGTCGCCGGCCCCGACCGGGGTGGCCGCGCCCTCCAGATAGCTGATGTCCTTGCCGTTGAGGAGGACGCGCCACATGGGTTTGATGCGGTAGCTCTTCTCCGGCTGAAACCAGGGCGTGCCGGTATGGTCGACGACTTCGCCCTCCTGCCATTCGGTGTCAAAGATTTCGCCGCGCAGGTCGGGCAGATAGTTCAGCAGTTTGCGTAAAGCCTCCTGCATCAGCGCGCCTTGGGCCAGCCGCATGTCCAACTCTTGCAGGCCGGTGAGCGTGCGCATCTTGCCGAAGAGCGCCACATGCACGCCATAGTCGCCGCTGTCCAAGGTCAGGGTCGTTTGATAGCCGAACTGCATCAGATGCAGATGCGCGCTGAGCACCTTGTTCCAGCCGGCCAGCGCCCCAGGCACATCCGGGTCGCCCGGCATCTCCTCGGCCAGAAAACGTGCAAACGTCGCATGCACCAGGCTGATCGACCCGGTGACATAGACCGGCGGCACATGCACCCGGCGCGGGCCGTGGGCGGCATGCACCTTGCCGGCGTAAAAGAGATAGCGCGCCAGGTCGTCGCTCATGTCCATGCCCAAGAGACGGGCGAGCCAGATGGTGAAGAAGCGCCTGCGCTCGGCCAGATGCTTGGCGTCGGCCCCACGCTCCCACCCCAAGATGGCGGCGGTTTCGTGGTGGTCGAGCAGGTAGTCATAGGTCGCCGCCACCAGTTCATGACCGCGGCGGAAGAGCACCTCCACCGTGGCGAGCATAGCCTGGCGCTCGGCGTCGCTCAACCCCAAGAAGGCGAACATCCGCCGCCATTCTTCTTCCGGGGTCGGGTCCAGCCCCTGAATGCTCCAACTGCGCTGGTGGTCGCCGTTTGCGAATTTGGCAAATGGGTCCATGGTGACGCTCTCCTCCTGCCTATGGCGCAGCCAATTAAACTCAGCCAACTATAACTCCGCCAAGACGTGGCCCATCGGCGCGAGGTCATAGCCCCCCAGCGCCTGCACCGCGGCCACAAACTCGGCATCGCGCCCGCGGATCAACGCCAGCAGGGGAGCGAGCAGCGCGCTCTCGTAGTGCTCGACCGGGATCACCAGGTCATAGCGTTCGTCGAACAAAGGCACAAAGTCCAGCTCTAGGGCGCGCGCCGCGCCCAAGATGCCCAGGCCGCTGTCGGCAGCGCCACTCTTGACCGCGGCGGCCACAGCCAGATGCGTATACTCCTGGCGTTCATAGCCGTTGATCGAGCGCGCGTCCAGCCCGCGCTGTTTGAGCGCATAGTCGAGCAGCACACGCGTGCCTGCCCCGCGCTGGCGGTTGACAAAGACCAAATCAGGCCGCAGCAGGTCCTCCAGCGTGTGGATGCCCTTGGGGTTGCCGGGCGGCACGATCAGCCCCTGTTGGCGCTGTACAAAACCGAGCAGCACGACCTTGACGCCGTGCGGCGTGAGCAGACGGCGGATGGCGTCGGCGTTGTAATCTCCAGTCTGCTCGTCGAGCAGGTGCGAGCCGGCCAGGTGCGCCTCGCCGCGCTGTAGAGCGAGCAGCCCGCCCAGGCTGCCCACATGCGCCGACGAAAAGGTCAGCGCCGGGTCTGCGCGGCGCAGCCGGTCGGCCAGCAGATCGAGCGAGAGATCGTGGCTGCCGATGGCGACGATCGTATTGTCGACGCGGCTGCGCGGCTGCAACAGGGTCACTTGTACCGTTTCGCCGGGCTGATGGCCCTCGACAAAGCGCGGGATCGTCACCACCCCGTCGGCTTTGACCAGCGACATCAACACGCCCGCGCCCCCGGAAAGCGGCGTGGCGACGATGCGTTCGCCCACCTTGCCCAAGGTGACGCGCAGGAAATGGTCTTCGCCCAGGGGCGACAGCACCTTGCGCGTCAGCGTGGCCGGGACGGTCTCTCGGTCCGGCGGCAGCATCCCCTGCCAGCGGTAGAGCACGGGCAGTACGATGCGTTCGAAGGTGGTCGCCGCCGAAACGGGATAGCCGGGGATGCCCACGAGGGCTTTGCCCCGCGCCACCCCCAGCACGACCGGATGGCCGGGGCGGATGGCGATGCCATGCACGCACAAGGTCCCTAGCTCGCGCACGATCGAGGCGGTGAAGTCCTCGGAGCCTGCCGACGAGCCGGCGTTGATGGCGACCAGGTCATGATCCGCCAGCGCCGCGGCCACGCTGTCGCGGATGGCGGCGTAGTCGTCCGCCACAATCGGCAGCCGGGTGACAAGGCAGCAGCGAGTTGTATTCCAGGATGTCGCCCGGTTTGAGCGGCGCGCCGATGGGCACGAGCTCGCTGCCGGTCGGCTGGATGGCGACGCGCGGGCGGCGGTAGACCAGCACCTCAGTATGCCCACAGCCGGCGATCGCGCCCAAGTCCTGCGGGCGCAGCCGGTGATTGGCGGGCAGCACCAGTTCGGTTGCCACCATGTCTTCGCCCAACGGGCGCACATAG
>QEUY01000681.1 GCA_003577365.1 Chloroflexota bacterium
ATCCATTTGGGTGAGGAACAAGGAGAAGAGGATCTCTTCGACGACATCCCCGACGAAGAGGAGGAAGTCGAAGAAGAGGAAAGCACGCCCATCCCGCGGATCGAGCGTGACACCAAAATGGAAGAAGAGATCGAGCAGGAGAAATATGTCCCGCTCGAAAAGCTGATCGAAGACGTACCGGACTTGGGCCAGAGCCTGGACCCCGTGCGCATGTATCTGCGTGACATCGGCCGCCACCCCCTCTTAACCGGCGAGGAAGAGCTGGACTTGGCGCGCCAGATCGCCGAAGGGATCGCCGCCGAAGAAAAACTCAGCGCCGGACCGGTCGAGGATGAGGATGAAAAAGACCTGCTCAAGCTGGCGGTGGAGCGCGGCAAACAGGCCCACGACAAACTCGCCCGCAGCAACCTGCGCCTGGTGGTCAGTGTGGCGAAACGCTACATCGGCCGCGGTCTCAACTTCCTCGACCTAATCCAAGAGGGCAACCTGGGGCTGCTGCGCGCCGTAGACAAATTTGACCACCGGCTCGGCTTCAAGTTCAGCACCTATGCCACCTGGTGGATCCGCCAGGCCATCAGCCGCGCCATCGCCGACCAGGCGCGCACCATCCGCATCCCTGTGCACATGGTGGAGACGATCAACCGCCAGGCGCGCGTCAAACGCCGGCTGCAGCAAGAGCTGGGCCGCGAGCCGACCTTTGAAGAGATCGCGCTCGAGATGGACTTTGTCGAACCGGAGGACGTGGACAGGGTGCGCGACGCGCTGCAGCACGAGAAGCAGCTAGACACCGACACGGCGCGGCGCTTGGAACGTGCCGCGGCCAAGGTGCGCCGCATCCAGCGTTTGAGCCAGGAACCGCTCAGCCTCAACACGCCGGTGGGCAACGAGGAAAACAGCTATCTGGGCGACTTCATCGAAGACGACAGCATGCCCGGCCCGGTCGACTCGGCCAGCCGTCGCCTGCTCAAGGAGCATATGCACGAAATCCTAGACGGGCTGAACGAGCGCGAGCGCAAGGTGTTGATCATGCGCTTTGGGCTGGAGGACGGCGTCACGCGCACGCTGGAGGATGTGGGCCGCGAGTTCGACGTGACGCGCGAGCGTGTGCGCCAGATCGAAGCCAAGGCGCTGCGCAAACTGCGCCACCCGCTGCGCAGCCGCAAGCTGCGCGACTACCTGGGCTAAGGCAAAACGCACCCATCGTCAGGGCCGCCCGATGGGGCGGCCCTGTTAGTTTCATACGCCTATACTCAACATGGCTACAGCTTCGTGCGGCTCACATAGAAACCAATGATCCAGCTTGAAACGGTCACGGGATCGATCTACTCCTAGCCACCCGGCAAATTTGACAAGCGCCCCCCATTTTCGTATACTCAGAGCACAACTGCGAGTTGCAGCGGTCCTCGGTAGCTCAATTGGCAGAGCATCCGGCTGTTAACCGGAGTGTTGTTGGTTCGAGTCCATCCCGAGGAGCCAGATGGTCAGGCCCGCCGGCAAAACCGGCGGGTTTTTGTTTTTATCCTGCGCTGCGTAGGGCCTCCTACAGTCAGACCGCCGCGCCTATGCCACTGTATGATTGACACCGTGAACGACACGCTGCGCCGTCTTCCGGCATCCGCTGTGTGGTCGCGCCCGCCAGGAGAGCACCCATGCCCCGTCTGCTGCCGATGGCCTATGCACTGTCCCTGCTCGCCCTGCTCCTCGCCGGGTGTGGGCCGCTGCCCGCCACGCCTGCAACACCTACCGATACACCCCTACCCGCGCCCGCAGGCGTCGACCTTCTGCCCGCCGCAGCGCCCCCCGGCGACCTGCTGATCTCCGACTGGCGCACCGACTTCGACCGCCGCACCGTGCCCTGGCCCGAGATCCGCTCCGGCGGCCCGCCCAAGGACGGCATCCCCGCCGTGGACGACCCCACCTTCGAAAGCGTCACAGACGCTGCCGCCTGGTTAAGCGAACGCGACCCGCTGATCGTCTTTACGCACAACGGCGAGACGCGCGGCTATCCGCTCGCCATCCTGATCTGGCATGAGATCGTCAACGACACGGTGGGCGGCGCGCCGGTCAGCATCACCTTCTGCCCGCTGTGCAACGCCAGCATCGTCTTTGACCGCACCTTCCACGGGCAAGTGCTCGACTTTGGCGCCACCGGGCTGCTGCGCCACAGCGACCTGGTGATGTATGACCGCCAGTCCGAGAGCTGGTGGCAGCAGGCCACCGGCCAGGCCATCGTCGGCCAGTGGGCTGGCGAGCGGCTGACCTTTCTGCCCAGCCAGGTGATCAGCTTTGGCGGCTTCGCCGCCGCCTTCCCCGCGGCGCAAGTGCTGGCGCGGCCGGCCCTGCCGCGCAGCTACGGCAGCAACCCCTATACCGGCTATGACAGCCCGGAAGGTCGCCCGTTTCTCTATGAAGGCAAGCTGGACACGCGGCTGCCCGCGATGGAGCGAGTGGTGGGGCTGGAGATCGGCGGCAGCGTGCGCGTCTACCCATTTGCGCTCCTGGCCGAGGTCGGGGCGCTCGACGACACGCTGGGCGGACAGCCCATCGTCGTCCTGCATAAATCGGGCACGGCCAGCGCCCTGGACAGCCGCATAATCGGCGAGGGCCGCGACGTGGGCAGCAGCGCCGTCTTTCTGCGCCGTGTGGACGGGCAGGAGCTGACCCTGCGCGCCGCCGAGGATGGCCGCTTTGTCGATGCCGAGACCGGCACGACCTGGAACTTGCTGGGCCAAGCAGAGGAGGGTCCCTTGGCAGGGAAACAGCTAGAGCCGGTGTTGGCCTTCGACCACTTCTGGTTTGCGTGGTCGGCCTTCTTCCCACAGACAGAGATCTACGGCGAGGACGGCAGCACGCGCTA
>QEUY01000682.1 GCA_003577365.1 Chloroflexota bacterium
AGTGATGAGTCGTGAGTGAAGGGCAAAAGCGGGCACAGAGCACACAGAGAACGGGGAGATCACAGAGCGACTTTCAAACTCCCACGCACACGTCGTTCTCCCCTCTCCCCTTGTGGGAGAGGGGCCGGGGGTGAGGGTTATGTTGGGCCGGGGGTGAGGGACTCTACTGCTGCACGAACACGAGCCGTGCGGTCGGGTCGCCGGTGCCCCACACCGAGGCGGTCGTCAGCGTGCCATCCGCGGTCGTGACGACGGCCAAGCCCGCCCCGCCGCCAGATGGATACAACCCGGCGAAGCCATCCGGTGTAGCGTGTACGTCTTCAAGCGCGCCGGAAATCTCGCCGATAACAGCGCCGCCGCGGTCGTAGACCTTGTAGACATCGGCGCCGGACGCGGGGTTGAACCCTTCGAGAAGCACTTGACTGCCCCCGGCGATCCACCACACCTGCCGGATATCAAGCTGGCCGTCGTACAACATGCTGACGCGGCCGTTACGCACAAGGTCGACTCCGTTATAAGCGAGGCTCGGCCCGTTCGGATCACCGGCGCTGGGCAGGTCGGGGTTGTGGATCGGCACAGCGATCTCGCTGCTGGAGGGCAGCACATCGGCAAACGCCGACGACGCGCCGACGTTGGTGACGGTCTGGCCCGGCGCCCAAAGATACGCCGTGTACTCGCGGACGTAGCCGGCACCGAGCGGCAGGATGAAGAAGCGCACGGCGGTGCCGCGCACGACCTCCACGACCGGCAGACCATTCTCAATGGCGGCCTGATCGTTGGTCAGAGGTGCATCACCGGCGATTGACTCGCTGGCGAGGTTCGCCACGACCATCTCCCATGCGCCGCCACGCACGAGGCCGAAGGCGAAGGTCTGCGCGGCCTCGTCGAACGACGCGCTGCGCCCGGTGCGCTCAAAGTCAAGCGCGCCATCGCTGACGCCGGTCAAATCATAGGTGAAGCGGATCGCGCCGACCTGTGTGTCGTACACGACCAACTGGCGGTTATTGGTGCCGGTCAGGTTGTCGATGGCGGTATAGGCGACGAAGCGCCCGCCGCTGGAGACGATGGCCGCCGGGCCATATACGTTGAAAGCCGGGCTGAGCGGCAGGCGGTAGGCGTCGATAATCGCGCCATTGGCGGTGTTCACCCGCACAATCGACCCATCACTCGCGGTGTAGATCCACGCGACGGCGCTGCTCTGCGCATGCGCCGTGCCGATCACAAGGGCCAGAATCAGCCCCAGAAGCATTCGTTTGATCACGTCCCCGGGACTCCTCACATGGAACGTTTCGTTGACCGTATCATAAAACACTCCACGCTCCATACTAGGGGTGACGTGCTGACGATTGGCCTACGATTCAATTGGCGGCGGGCGCGTGGTACACTGCTGCCGGTCGATACCCGGAGTTCACGCTGACGTCTTATGCCGCGCATCTTGGCTATCGCGTTCTTGGCGCTCATCACACTGACCGCCCGCGCACAAAACAACCTGCCGCCCGCAACCCCCGCCGACGGTCAAAACCCGTTCGGTGTCGTGGAGGCGATGTGGTTCCCGGATATCGCCTGTGATCTCGGCGTAGGGTGGGAGCGCATCATCTTCGACTGGGGGCAGCATCAGCCCAACGGCCCCGACGACTGGTACACGCTCAACGTGGACGACCGCTGGCTGCGCGCCGCGTCCGATTGTAACCGCGAAGTCGTGGCGGTCATCAAGAATGTGCCGGCGTGGGCCACCGACGGCCGGCCGGGGATCGGCGTACCGCGCGGCCTCGATCTACCGCTGGACGACCCCGGCAACGTGTGGGCGGCGTTCATGCGCAGGGCGGCGGCGTATTATGCCCCGCGCGGCGTGCACCGCTTCATCATCCTCAACGAGCCGGACATCGACCGCGAGACCTACGGCTTCGAGTTCGAGGGCGAGCTGGAAGACTATTTCAACATCCTCAAGACGGCGTATCTGGCGGCACGGCAGGGTAATCCAGCGGCGCGCGTGCATCTGGCCGGCACGACCTACTGGCACGACATCAACGCCGGCCGGCGGCTGTATCTCGACCGGCTGTTCGAGCGCATCATGGCCGATCCGGACGCGCCCGCCAATGGCTACTACTTCGACGCGCTCAGCCTGCACATCTACTTCCGCAGCGAGAGCATCCCGTTCGTGGTCGGCAAAATGCAGGAACTGCTCGACCGTTACGGCCTCGGCGATAAGCCGATCTGGATCAACGAGTACAACACGTCGCCTAACCTCGATCCGGCGTGGCCGGTGACCCGCCCGCAGTTTCAGGTGAACTTGGCGCAGCAGCAGGCGTTTCTCGTGCAGGCAACGGCGCTGGCGCTGGCGAGCGGCGTGCAGCGGATGTCGGTGTACAAGCTGTGGGATCAGAACGCCGAGCCGGGGATCGAGACGTTCGGCCTGCTGACGCCGGGGCGCGACGACCATCCGCCGCGGCCGGCTTATTACACGTACCGCGCGCTGATCGACGTGCTGCAGGGCATTGAGCGCACGGCATGGGCGACGACGCCAGAGGTTTATGCGGTGCGGCTCGAACGCGGCGCCGGTCAGGTGGTGATCGCGTGGGCGCGGACGGCGGCCGCTTCGGCGGTGACGGTCGATGGGCCGGACGGCAAGGCGTATCTGATGGATCTCGAGGGCGACCTGCGCGTAATTCGGCCGGACGGTGAACATGCGCTGACCGGCGCGACGTGTGACGAACGCGACGGGTGCGCGGTGGGCGGCCCGCCGTTGATCGTGCTGCTGCCGCCCGGCGACGTGACGCTCACGGCAGGCGGTCGCGTACTGGCGTGGCAGTCCGGCATCCCGGAGTCGTCGCTGACCGTCGCGCAGCCGTAGCGCCTGATCCCTGACCCCTGCCAGCGCCAAGCGCTCAAGCGCATGGCTAACAGGTTCTAAGCCCATTGAAGGGGCTGGGTGAGGCGGGCGCTTGTGCTGCCTGTCGGCCGCCGCGTGTCCCATTCCTGATTCCTGACCCCGGCCAGCGCCAAGCGCATGGCTAACAGGTTCCAAGCCCACTGAAGGGGCTGGGTGAGGCGGGCGCTTGTGCTGCCTGTCGGCCGTCGTGTGTTCCTTTCCTGATCCCTGACCCCGGCCAGCGCCAAGCGCTCAAGCGCATGGCTAACAGGTTCCAAGCCCACTGAAGGGACTGGATGAGGCGGGCGCTTGTGCTGTGAAGGGACTGGATGAGGCGGGCGCTTGTGCTGCCTGTCGGCCGCCGCGTGTTCCATTCCTGATCCCTGACAACTGATAATTGACCCCTGACAACTGGCCCCTGCCAGCGCCAAGCGCTCAAGCGCATGGCTAACAGGCTCCAAGCCCACTGAAGGGGCTGGGTGAGGCGGGCGCTTGTGCTGCCTATCGGCCGCCGCGTGTTCCATTCCTGATCCCCTGCCAGCGCCAAGCGCTCAAGCGCATGGCTAACAGGTTCTAAGCCCACTAAAGGGGCTGGGTGAAGCGGGCGCTTGTGCTGCCTGTCGGCCGCCGCGTGTTCCATTCTTGATCCCTGCCCCCGGCCAGCGCCAAGCGCTCAAGCGCATGGCTAACAGGTTCCAAGCCCACTGAAGGGGCTGGGTGAGGCGGGCGCTTGTGCTGCCTGTCGGCCACCGCGTGTTGGGTGAGGCGGGCGCTTGTGCTGCCTGTCGGCCGTCGCGTGTTCCATTCCTGATCCCTGACCCCTGACCCCTGACCCCTGACAACTGATAACTGACCCCTCCCAACTGACCCCTGACAACCATCCTCTGCCCCCTGCGCCTTCTATCAGCCGATCCTTCCTTGACAGAATTTTTAGATTAGGCTAAATTATGGTGGAGAGATGTATCTGAAGCCCATTATCCGGGGGCAGTATCGTGAAAGCACCCACAAAACAGAACCTATCGCGGCGCGGGTTTATCGGGCTGGGGCTGGGC
>QEUY01000683.1 GCA_003577365.1 Chloroflexota bacterium
ACCGCCGCGCCGACTTCGGCCTGGCCGATGTGTTGGGCGTGCATGGGAGCGGCGAGGCCGTCGGCAATAGCGGCAAGCCTCAAACCAGTTGGGAGACCTACGCCAGCCACACCTATCTACGGCTGCACCCCGAAGTGCGGGGCCAGGTAGATGGCCCACTCAAGGGCGATGAGCCGGCGGTGCATACGCCGCGCCATGCGGTGCTGGGTGGGTTCGAGGAGACCGACATTCTCGGCTTTGGCGGCAGGCTAGAGCAGGTAACGGTCGACGCGGACGCTGCCGTACCGCTGACCTATATTCCGGCTTTTCCCATTTACCCGCCCGAGTTTTCCTGGATGCGCGAGCCGGATTCGGCGCTACCATTTTCCCGACCACGGCCGCCTGCTGGCAAACATCGTGCGCTGGGCCGCCCAGGACCGCATTCCGCTGAAAGTGGAGGGAGCGGGGCTGGTTGACTGCCACCTTTACCAACAGCCGGGCCGCGTGCTGCTACATCTGGTCAATCTGACCGGCGCAGGCTATGTCCCCATGGAGGAGTCAGTTGCCGTAGGGCCGCTGCAGATCGCGCTCAAGCTGCCTGATGGCATGGGCGCAACTACCGCCACCACGCGTGTGGCGGGGGAATCGCTCCCCGTAACCTGTGTCAATGGTTGGGCGAAGCTTGAGCTTCCGGCGCTGCTTGACCACGAGATTATCGTTATCGAATAGATTCTCCCAATCGAAAATGCTATAAGGAGAAACCCCTGCATGATCGCGACTCAACCCCAGACCGGCACCTCCGGCACACAGCGCCAAGGCTTGATCGATTGTGACGTGCATGTCTATCCACGCAGTATTGATGAAATCAAGCAGTATATGGAGATGCCGTGGCGTGCCCGCTACCGCGGCGGCGGCCGCGGCTTCTTTGATAATCCGGTGCATGGCTCCCGGCTCGATGCCGTGCCGCCCGGTGGTGGTCCATCCGGCTCGGACCCGGACTTTCTGCGCGAGCAGTTGCTCGACACCTTTGGCCATGCCTACGCCATCCTGCTGCCGCGTGCTTTCTGCAACCAACATCCAGACCCGGATCTTGGCACGGCGATTGCTGCCGCCTATAACGACTGGCTGGCAGATACCTGGCTCTCCAAGTACAACCAGGATGGAGTCTTCAAAGGCTCGATCACCATCGCCCATCAAGACCCACAGGCCGCCGCGCGAGAGATCGAACGCTGGGCCGATCACCCCCACTTCATCCAGGTGATGACCGACTCTGGAGCCCGCGCGCACTTTGGCCAGCGGCACTACTATCCAATCTATGAGATGTGCGAGAAGTACAATTTGCCGCTTGCCATCCATCCCGGCACCGACGGCATGGGCATCAACATTCAGCCCAGCCCCGGCTACCCGACCCATTACATCGAATGGCACACTTGTCTCTCGCTCAGTTTCCAGGCGCATCTGGTCAGCTTTATCACAGAAGGAGTCTTCGAGCGCTTCCCAGGCTTCAAGGTCGTTCTGGTCGAAGGCGGCGTCTCCTGGCTGCCGGGGCTGATGTGGCGGCTGGATGCCGAGTGGAAGGCGCTGCGCTCGGAGGTGCCGTGGGTAACCAAGCGCCCATCCGAATACTTGCGCGACCATGTGCGCATCTCCAGCCAGCCGATCGAGCGGCCTGAGGATGACAAACAGTTGCTGGCCATGCTCGACATGCTGGATGCCGAGCATCTGCTCATGTTCGCCAGCGACTATCCCCACTGGGATTTCGACTCGCCCACCCACGCCTTCCCCAAGTTGCCGCAGCGGATGCATGACCGCATCTTTCGTGAGAATGCAGCTGAGTTCTACGGGCTGAGCTAGGAGACGGAGCGATGGGCAAGCATGTCGTCGGGCAAACCAGCGAGATCCCGCCAGGCGAACGGCGCATCGTCGAGGCTGAAGGACGCTCGATCGGTGTCTTCAACGTGAACGGCACCTACTATGCATTGCGCAATAGCTGTCCCCACCAACTTGCGCCGCTCTGCCGCGGCACCGTCACCGGCACAACGCTTCCCTGTAAACCCGGTGAGTATCTATGGGCGCGCGAGGGCGAGATCGTGCGCTGTCCGTGGCACGGTTGGGAGTTCGACATCACCAACGGGCATTCGATCTTCAACCCGCACCGGATGAGGGTGAAGACCTACCGTGTGACCGTGGAGACGGCCCCCACTGCCGACGATCCGAGTGTAGAGACCTACCCGGTGACCGTGGAGAATGGGCTGGTGATCCTGCACGTCTGATGTCAGTCGGGGTGATCCCAACAGGGGCAATTGACGGTCGCTTTGCCGTCAGCTTCAGAACATAATCGCATATCAGACGATTCGGAGGTATCCTGTGGCCGACAAGTTTGTAGGCATTCAGATCGGAGCCATCTCCTTTACAGACGAAGGCGTGGAGCCAGTCCTCGATATCCTGCAGGAGCGCGGGATGATCAACGCGCTCATGCTCGCCAGTTTTACACTGACGCGCGGCACGGGCGGCCGGCAGATCCCCGGCCAGCCCCTGCCTGACCACGGTATCCAGGAGTATGACCTGGAGTTCCGCGGCGGCAACTATGCCACGATCCACCCGCAGTACTATGCTACCACCGTGATCGGCGCAGACGCGCGCGCCCCAGAGCACGGCGACTGGGATCTGCTGGGCGAGGTGATTCCTGCCGCCCGGCAGCGGGGCATGGCCTGCTACGCCTGGATCGAGGAGAGTTCCTATTCGTTCCTTGCCCGGCACATGGCCAACTTCATTCACCTCCTGGAGCAGGATGCCCACGGTCGACCGACCAACCAGCCGTGCTTCAACAATCCGCTCTACCGCAACTGGCACTTGTCGCTCATCGAGGACTATATCAAGTCCTATGACCTGGATGGGGTGCAGTGGTGTTCAGAGCGCTGGGGTCCGCTCAATTCCCTCATGTCGGCCCCGGCCGGAGCTAACCGGGCGGTCTGTTTCTGCCCGCACTGCCGCGCGCTGGGGCGCGAACGCGGCATCGACGTGGAGCGGGCGCGGCGTGGCTATCTGGCGCTGGCCGACTGGAACGCAGCCGTAAGCAGCGGCCAACGCGCACCGGATGGGGCATTCGTCACCTTCTGGCGGCTGCTGCTTACCTATCCGGAGGTATTAGCCTGGGAGAAGCTATGGTCGGACAGCCAGCACCAACTCTTCCGCGAG
>QEUY01000684.1 GCA_003577365.1 Chloroflexota bacterium
TCGACGGCATAGAGACGGTTACGCGGCTGATCGGTTTGGCCCAACGCGCCGCGCCCGGCGGCGAAATCGTGGGCATAGCGCACACGGCCCGGCGCGGCGGCGAAGAGATCGGCATCCAGGCTGACGATCACCGCGGCCTGGTCAAGACGGTAGACCGGCTCCACGGGCGCGCCAAAGGCCAGGACTGCGCCGGCATAGACGTTGTCGCGATTCACCGGCTCGTATTGATGCCAGGTGGCATTGGGAAAGGCGGCGAGTACGGCCTGAATCTGGCTGGCAAGGGTCGGGGAGGTGACAGTCTCGGTCAGGATGCGCAAGCCTGCGCCGCCTCCGGCGCGCTGCGCGTCTAGGGCGGGCCGCAGGGCGGCGATAAAGTCATCCCAACTGCTGGCTGTACCGGCTTGGGTCACCTCCTTGGCGCGGTCCGGGTCGTAGAGGGTGAGGACCGAGGCTTGGGCAAAGGCATCGGTCGCGCCCAGGCTGGCGGGGTGGTCGGGGTTGCCCTCCAGTTTGGTGGGCCGGCCCATCGTGCTTTGCGCCAGCAGCCCCAGGGCATAGCCGCCGACCTGCATGGCGGTGGCATAGAAGAGCGGTTTGCCGGGCACGACGATCTCCGGCGCGTCCACATAGGGGACGATCTTCTCTGGGGGGCGGCTGGCGCAGGCGGTCAGCCCGGCCAGCGCCAGTGAGGCGGCCATCAACTGCAGGAAATGGCGGCGGTTGAGGCCAGGCCCCTCTGCGGCCCATTCGGCGATCTGCCGGGGGAATTCACGGTGGACGAACGTTTGGAAAGCCTCCGTGCCGGCGACTTCCTCCAGGCTGCGCCAAAAGTCGCGGCCTTGGGCTTGGGCCAGACGGGCTTGGATGGCGGCTAGGTCGAGCGGGGCATAGCTCATGATGCTCCCCTGCGGAATTGGGACTACACTCGAAACGTTAGCGACTCAGCACTTAGCGGTGGCAGACCGAGCAGTCGCTCAACTGCTCGACATAGATCCCGTATTCGGCCACCAGTCGGGGGCCGAGCGTGGCCTGGTCGATAGGCGGCTCCCAGCCCATAGTGAAGACCGCATCGCGCGGGCGGATATAGCGTTCGGGCGCGCGGTGGCAGTCGAGACACCATTCCATGTGGAGCGTCTGGGCCTTGGCGACTACAGACATCTGATCGATGCGGCCATGGCAGGTCTCACAGCCGACGCCCTGGCGGATATGGATGGCGTGGTTAAAGTAAACATAATCAGGGAGATCGTGGACACGAATCCATTCGAGCGGCTGTTTCTCCTGCCGGCTGATCCGCACCGGCTCCAAGACCGGCGCGTCTTTGGCGACCTGGGCATGGCAGCCCATGCAGGTTGCAGTGGGGGGGATGCTGGCGGTATTGCTCTGCTCGACGGCGGTATGACAATAGCGGCAGTCGAGGCCCAGCCCGCCGACATGCTGCCGATGGCTGTAGGGGATGGGCTGCGGCTGGGCGACGCCGACTCCGGTCATTGCGGGGGAGCGGATCAGGAGGTAGGCGAGAGTCGCCAGCCCGCCGGCAAGCACCAATAGCGCCAGGAGCGCCAGCCGGACCAGGACATTCGACCAGGGATGGAAGAGCTGTGACATGACTTGCCTCTGCTAAAAGGGAGTGGCGAGGCTAGGCTGCGGGACAGCCGGCAGACGATCGGCTTAGCGAACCGCTGCCGGCGTGTGACGGACAGTCAAGGGCTTCTGCTCGTCAGGAACTTCTGTAGGAACTTCTGTGGTGGTTTATCACATAACCACGGCCCAAGTTGGGAAGATGGCTTCCCGAATCGGCCAAACCGGGCGGCTCGGCGGCTGATAAGACCGAAACCGGCAAATGCACGTGGCGGGGACATCTGTCAGGCGCGTTCGCCGGTGAGCCGATAGGCCAGGCCGACGGAGATGTCATCGCCGCTGCCGCCTTCGGACGTGGCGTGCAGCCAGTGGGGCAGACGATTGGCCGTATGCTGCACGCCGTTGGTCTGGAAGGCGCGCAGCAGGTCGCTGGCGGTGGCGAAAAAGCCGGCCTCGTCGGCGAAGGAGTTCGCATAGCCGTCGGTGGCGAGCATGACCAACGCCGGCGGTTTGTCGGTCAACGGCTGGAAATAGACGCGCATATCGTTCCAGGCATCCGGCCCGCACAGCGAGGTGGTCTGATTGGCGACGAGACGTGTGTCGACGGGGAGCGGCGGGCGGGTGACGCTGCCTTCGGCATCGACGATGAGGATATCGCCGTCGCCGAGATGGCAGAAGAGCAAATAGCGGTGGGTGAGCACCGCCGCGACCAGGGTGGAGCCATAGACGCGCAGCGGGTCGCGCACGGCGTCGGGTTTGCGGTCGTCTAGCCAGCGGGCTTCTTCGGCAGGGCTGAGCGGGCGCACCGCCAGTTCGGCGCGCACTTGGTCTTGCCAAGCCCGCACCAGGCTGCGCGGCAGTTGTTCGCCGGCGAGGCGTGCCAGGCGGGCGAGGTCGCGCGTCTTTTCGTGCTCATCGGCGAAGCCGGCGAGCAGGTCTTTGGCGATCTGCACCGCCAGCTTCGCCCCGCGGTGGCTGCGCACATAGCGCGCGGCGCCGTGCCCATCGGCGACGACCAGCACCGCCGGCGCGCCGACGCGCGCGCCCGTCTGCCAGGCGATGGCGTCCTGGTTTGGGCGGTGGTTGCGGGTGTGGTTCGCCCCCCGGACAGACGCGCCGGTGACTGCCCAGCGTATCTTGGGGGAGGACTTACCAGACATCGTCAGCCGAGTCCAGCGGGGCAGCGGGATCCGGCGCGGCAGGCAGCGGTACGTTGGCGGCGGTGGCGGTGTCCAACGTTTGGCTGGCGGGCGACGAGGCCGATTTGAGCAC
>QEUY01000685.1 GCA_003577365.1 Chloroflexota bacterium
GTCGCCGTGCGCGCACGGCAGATTTTTTCAGACCGGGGCCACCCCGGCGTAGAGGCCACCGTCGTGACCCAGAACGGGGCTAAGGGCGTGGCCGTGGTGACCGCCGGCGTCTCGGTCGGCGAGCACGAGGTGCAGTTCGCCTATGACGGCGGCAAACGCTGGAACGGCCGTGGCGTGCTCAAGGCGGTGGAGAACGTCGAGAAGACCATCGCCCCGGCGGTCATCGGCCTGGACGCCAGCAAACAGATGGAAGTAGACGACGCCATCATCCGGCTCGACGGCACGCCCACCAAGGCCAAGCTGGGCGGCAACGCCACCGGCAGCGTCTCGGCGGCGGTCTTGCAGGCGGGTGCAGCCAGCTTGGGCATCCCGCTTTATCAGCACATCGGCGGCGTCAACGCCTGCACCCTGCCCGTGCCGGGCGTCATCACCGTGATCGGCAGCAGCCGCTATGGCGGCGGTAAACGCTCCGGCGGCAAGCCGAGCTACTCCATGATGTGCTATGGCTTTGACAGCTTCGCCGATGCCTCCTACGCCGCTTGGACCGTCAACCGCGAATTTGCCCGGCTGCTCAAAGAAAAGTACAACCAGGACAGCTTCAACGGCTGGAGCCTCGTCCAGCCGGGTGTGGTCAAACACGACCGCGAGCTGTGGGACCTGATGGTTGAGACGATCCAAAACACCGGCTATGACGGCAAGGTCGGCTTGCAGGTGGACGTGGCCGCGGGCACTTATTATGAGAAGGACAAAGACCGCTTTGCCGGCCTCTTCTCGCCCGAAGACAAGACGCGTGACGACCTCATGCGTCTCTACGAGGAGATGGTCAAGGACTATCCCTTTGTGATCTTGGAAGACCCGCTGGACGAGAACGACTATGAGGGGCACGGCGTTCTGACCCGCCAGTTGGGCATCGAGATCGTGGGCGACGACCTCTTTACGACTAACGTCGAGCGGCTCCAGCAGGGGTTGCAGACCGGCGCGGCCAATACCGTGCTGCTCAAGGTCAACCAGATCGGCACGATCAGCGAAGCGTTTGAGACGGTACAGACTGCCTATGCCCATGGCTACGGCGTCATGCCCTGTGACAGCCGCGGCGAGGGCTGGCTGATCGCGGATTACACGGTCGGCCTCAACACCGGCCACCTGCGCGAAGGCGGCACCGGCCCGCTGGCAAATCGCTTTTTGCAGATCGAAGCCGAGCTAGGCTCGCGCGCCAAGTTCGCCGGCTATCACGGCATCAAGGGGCTGAAAAAGTAAGCAGGTGCGCAGGGGGCAGCCTTACGTTGCCCCCTCTGACCAATAGCTCACTCTACAATCTTCCAGAACGAGTCCTTGCGGATGATCTTGCCCTGTCGAAACTCCAGCAGGTCTACCCCACGCGCTTCGATTCGTTCGCCAGACAAAGCCGTGCCTGTCACCGTCCATTCAGAAACGCCCAAGTCGCCGCAGATCCAGTGACGGTCATCCGCATAGTGCACATCCGGCAGCCCCTCAAAGCGTGTCGATAACCCCCTGCGTACTTCGGCCTTGCCCTCGAAGCGTGCGCCGCGGGGAGAAGCGCCGCGCGGCAGGTAGAGCGCACAGTCTTCGGCGAAATAGTCCATGATGGCGTCTAGGTCATGGCGATTAAAGGCTTCGAGAAAGCTCTTGAGCGTTGCCTGTGTCACGTTGTCGACATTGCTTGTCATACCACTTTACCCTTTCACATATGAGAGCTTCTCGGCGATTTTGCCGTCGCGCAGCCGGAAGAGGTCGATGCCGCGCACATGGCCGCCTGCATCATCCCAGCGGTAGACCCAGCGCACAGCGCAGCGCTCGCCCAGCGCGACGATCTCCTCCCACTCAAAACGCGCCTGCGGCGACTGGCGAAAGAAGTCGGCGAACACTTCTCGCACCGCCGCCGCCCCCTCCACGCGCGTGCCGTCCGGCGGGGGATAGGTGTTTTCAAAGACGCAATCGGCGGTCATCAACGCCATCACGCCGGCCACATTGTGCCGGTTAAAGGCGTCGTTGAAGGCATCGACGACGGCGCGCGTCTGGGCGCTCATCGCCTCGTCAGCCGTCATCGCATTCCCCCTTTCCGGCGCATTCAGCGCCAACCGTACAGGAACGTAGTTTCTGTAGAATAGCAGGACACGACAAAGGACCTTATCCAGGAGGAAGGATACCCCATGTCCACAGAGCCTGTCACGACCCTCACTTCACGCCAGCGTGTCCTGGCCGCCATCCGCCGCCAGCCGGTCGACTGCGTGGTCGCCATGCCCTATATGTACGACATCGCGCCGATCAACACCGGCGTGGCCCTGCGCGACTATTATACTGATCCCGTGGCGCTGGCGCGTGCCCAGGTCGCCTTTCAAGCCATGGCGGGCCAGGATGTGATCGCCATCGGCGCTGACAATTTCTACATTGCCGAAGGCTTTGGCTGCAAGACCACGCGCAGCGAGGACGAACTGCCTTCGCTGGTGGAGCCGCCGTGCGGCAATCTGATGCAGGTCTATGACCTGGCCGTGCCCGACCCGCATACGGATGGTCGTATGCCGGTGATGCTGGAGGCGCTGCGGCTGGCGCGCCAGGCGGTGGGCGATGCCGTGGCGCTGCGCTCCCCCGGCACTGGTCCCTTTGCGCTCGCCTCCTATTTCATCGGCTCGCAGGAATGGCTGATGGAGGTGGGCATGGTCGAAGGTGGGCTGGACGAAAGCGGTGAGAAGGAGGCCGCGCTGCATCATGCCCTAGGGCTGGCAAGCGACGCGCTGATCGCTTTTGGCAAGGCGTGCTGGGATGCGGGCGCGGACATCCTGCACTGTGGCGATTCGCTGGCGTCGTGCAACGTGATCTCGCCG
>QEUY01000686.1 GCA_003577365.1 Chloroflexota bacterium
CCGCCGCTGGATACGCAGCGCCATCAACCCGGCGGCGATGGCCAACACCCCCGCCGCCCAGAACGCCATCCCATAGTCGCCTGCCGTCTGGCGCGCCACGCCGCCGAGCCAGGCTGCCAACGCCGCGCCGACTTGGTGGGCACAGAAGACCCAGCCGTAGACTGTGCCCACATTGCGCCGGCCAAAGGTGTCGGCCACCAGGCTGACTGTGGGCGGTACGGTGGCGATATAGTCTAGCCCGAAGAGGATGGCAAAAAAGGCCAGCCCCGCGGGGGTCGTAATCCAGGGCAGCAGGAGCAGCGACAGCCCACGGAAGCTGTAATAGACTGCCAGCAGCTTGCGCGGGTCGTAGCGGTCGGTCAGCCAGCCGGAGGCGATGGTTCCCACGAAGTTCATCGCGCCCATCAACGCCAACATGTTGGCGGCGGTGATGGCGCTGATGCCGCAGTCCACGGCATAGGGGATCAGGTGCGTGCCCACCAGCCCATTCGAGGTAAAGCCGCAGACAAAGAACGTCCCGGCCAGCAGCCAAAACTCCGGCGTGCGCGTGGCGCGGCTCATCACCGCGGCCATGCTTTCCATCGGCGGCAGGACAGGGGCCGGGCCGCTCGGCGCGCCATAGGCGCGCAGCCCGATCTCTGCTGGGTCATTGCGCAGCAAGAGCACCACCGGAACGAGCAGGATCAAGAGGATGCCGGCCAGCCAGAGCGTGCTGGTGCGCCACCCCAGCCCCAGGACCAGCCGCATGAGCAGCGGCACAAAGATCAACTGGCCCGCCGAGGTGGCCGCGCCAAAGATGCCGACCACCAGCCCGCGGCGCGCCACAAACCAGCGCGCTGCCACCGTCGCGCCCAAGACGCTGGCGAGCAAACCGGTTCCCACGCCGCTGAGCGCCCCCCAAAACAAATAAAGCTGCCAAAGACGGGTCATGTTGGCGCTGGCGATCAGGCTTGCGCCGGTCAACAGCAGCCCCGCCAGCACCAGCCGCCGCGGGCCAAAGCGATCCATCAGCGCTCCGCTCACCGGGCCGCTGAACCCATAGAGCAGCAGCCCCATCGAGACCGCCGCGGAGATCGCGGCCAGGCCCCAGCCCGACTCGGCCTGCAGCGGCAGCAGCATGACCCCCGGCGCAGAGCGCACCCCTGCCGCGGCGATCAAGACCAGCGCCGTTATCCCTACGACGATCCAGCCATAATAGAACGCGGGATAGAAGCCTGAGTGCTGCCGGCGCGCCATGATGCTCTTCCTTTCTTACCGCTCCTGGCAAAATCAAAAGGAGACAGCCACCTAGCTGTGACTGTCTTCCACTTGGCCCTCAGTGCTCTGCGGCGGGTTAGCCAGCCGGATCGAGATCTGGCTGGCCGCGCCACGCTGCGCCATCATACTCGATCTCCAAGACCGCTGCAACCAACTGCAGGTAGCATGCAGCCATTGGCATCGCTGCGGCCTGGCGGCGTTGATGGTCTGCCGGGTCAGCGCCGAACTGGTGCGCCCAGGCTGCAGCTAGCACGGGCGCGGGCAAACGCGTGTTGTCTGTCGCAGCGTCCATCAGCAGGGGCAGCGCCCAGGTCAGCACAAAATGCTCGTCAAACAGGGCCGCCTGCCAATCTGGCCAGCGGCGGGCAAATTCGCGCTGCGCGGCCAACGTCGCATGGCGCAGCGTGCGCCACTGTAGATCTCTGGCAAGCCAGTCGACAAATCGCCGTTCCAGCGTGATGAGGGCATACACAGGGCATATCCTTTCTGCTATTGCCGCCAGCGTGCAGGCGATCAGCATATAACTACCTAAATTATAATAGATGGTTATATACTGGTCAAGATTTTGCCCCGCGCGCACAGGCCAGGAGACATTCATCCCCTGGCCTGTGGTCCAGCCTGTAGGCTCGTTTATCTGTCAGGGTTCGAGGCGGCTTTCCTGCCAGCTCTGCCCGCCGTCGGCGGAGCGCACCAGCGACTGCTGCCAGACGCAGCGGAAGGGATCGTCCGGGGCTGCGCCGGTCTTGTCGCCAAAACAGGTCGCGCTGCGCGCCGCGGCCAAGCCCTGCTCGCCATCGGTAAAGGCGAGGTCCGTCACCCCCAGCAGTAGGTCGCGGCTGCTGACTTCCATGTCCGCGGCGCTGCTTGCTAGCTTCAACCGCACCTGGTGGAGCTTGCCCGAGGCCGGGTCCGCGACCCACCACTGGTCGGGCGCGAGCGCGTCGACCACGGCCTGCGTGCCCGACAGCGGCAGCGAGGCCGCCGGCGTCCACGATTCCCCGCCGTTGGCCGTGGCGTAGAAGAGCAGCCGCGCGCTGCCATTCTGCATCTGAGTCACCGGCACGACGCCGGTCTGCGCGCCGTCAAAGGCGGGCAGATGATAGGTCAACCGCGCGCCTTCCGCCGGCAGCGTGGCCGCTGTCCAACTCTGCCCGCCGTCCGCCGTGCGATAGAGCGTCTCATGCGCCGCGCCGCCCACCAGCCAGCCATGCGCCGCATCGACAAAGCGCAGCATCCCGGCGCTGGGCAGCGTCAGCGGCGACCAGCTTTGCCCGCCGTCACGCGTGCCAAAGAGTGCGGCTTGGCTGAAGTTGACGCTCGACGCCAACCGGATCGCGATCCAGCCGGTCTGGTCGTCGACGAAGCTGATCTCGACCGGCGTCTGGGTGGAGTTGGGGTCCACCGGGTCAAAGACGCTCAACGGCGTGGTCTGCCAGGTGGCGCCGCCATCGTCCGTCGCCGCCACAAAGAGCGCAGAGCGGTTTTCGGCGTCGGGCGCCCCGGCCCAGACCAGCCAGCCGTGCTGTTCGTCCACGAAGTCGGCGGCGCGCAGCGTCTGGCCCGCGGCCTCTGCCGGGGT
>QEUY01000687.1 GCA_003577365.1 Chloroflexota bacterium
CTGGGCGTGTCTTCTTCGCTAAAACGCAGGGACCGGCATGAGGCGAGTGCCGGTCCCTGCGCGTCTTAAGCCCCTGACGGGGATTGATGATGTCCGGACCGGGAATTACCCATGGTCACAGGACGACCCTGAGCTTTGTCTTAAGCCCCTGACGGGGATTGATGATGTCCGGACAAACCGTTCGGCCCTTCTCCCCTACCCTTGGAGGAAAGTCTTAAGCCCCTGACGGGGATTGATGATGTCCGGACTCTTCATTGCGCCAAATCGGTTGAACTGAGTTAATTTCTCTCTGGTGACGACCGCTTTCTCCTTGGCTTTGCCTTCTCATCTATTTGCGCCGACCCCCTCGATCCCATCCCTTTCAGCTATGATAAAATTCTAGCTGCCCTGCTTGCGCCTGTCAAGCGACTCAAAAATCGCATACGATCCGGACCCTATTTGGAGAGTCAGCCCGCACCATGACCGCCCCCACCCTCGCCGCCGCCCTGCACGCGCGTCCGAATCCCGAAGTGCGCCTGCCCACCTACCGCCACAGCGGTCTGCCGCCCGCGCCCCATTCGCCGCTGGAACGGCTCGTGTGGGTCGGCCTGATTACCCCAGACTCGCCCCCAGGTCACCCCCATACCCGCCTGGCGCTGCCGGCAGACCTGGTCGAGCCGCTGCGCGAGGATTTGGCGGCGCAGGGGCTGCTCTCCCCTTACCAAGCCCCTGCCGGTGCCGCTCGCCGCGCTGGCGCGGCTCTATGCCCAGCTTCCCGCGCCGGAACAGGCGGCGTGCAGCGCCGCGCTCCAAGCCGTCGAAACTAGCCTGGCCGTCGAGCAGCGCGGCCAGGCCTTTACCCCGCCGCCCACACCCGGCGACCCGGCCCGCTGGCGGCCTCTGCTGGAAGCGGCCATCGACGGCCAGCGCCCGCTGGAGATGGTCTACTTCAGCCCGGCGCGCAACCTGCCCACGCGGCGCACGATCCGCCCTGCCTGGCTGCTGGAGCGCAGCGGCGCGGCCTATGTCGAGGCCTACTGCGACGAGGCGGGCGCGCTGCTCACCTTCCGGCTCGACCGCATCCTGGCGCTGGTTCAGAAGAGGGAATAGAGGGTAGAAGGGTAACCGCAAAGGTCGCAAAGAACGCAAAGACCAGAGGAAAGGCAGTGCCGCCTATGGCGGCTGTGCCAAGAGGCAGTGCGGCTGCGCCGCCACTTCGTGAGAGCGGAAGAAGGGGAATCGGCGGCGTGGCCGCGCAAATGCGAAAACTTTTCGCATTTGACCGCCAGTTCAGCGCCCGCCCTGGCCCGTGCGGACACGGTCCTTGGTGCGTCTCATCCAGGGTAGGGACAGGCCCCCGTGCCTGCCCGTGCGCGTGCGTGTCCGCAGACGGGCCGCCACAGGGGGCGGCACCCTACAGGCGGGCGGCATGGCCCACGGGCCGCCACAGGGAGCGGCCGCGCCAGAATCCCGCGCTAGACGATCACAAACGAGCGACGGCGGTAGCGCTCGGCTTTGCCCAAGAGCCGCACCTTGCCCAAACAGTGCTTGCAGAGCAGATAGAAGCGCACGTCGTCGACGCGCGGGTCGATCAGCTCGCGCAGCCGCGCCTCGAGCGCATCGACCTCCGCCGGGCGCACCTCGCATTCAAAGACGCTGTACTGGGCGCGCTCGCCATGGCCGGCGATGGCCTTCATTACCCGGTCGCGGCGGCGGTCGTCCTCGACATCATAGCTGACCACCAACCACTGCCGCCGCCGGCGCACCGCATCGTCAGGCCGGCCAGCCCCCATCTGATCTGCATGGGTCTGGTCTGCGTGGCTCTGTGCTGCTGGGGCTCGCTCCGGCTTGGGTCGCGCCCGGCGTGCCATCGTAACCTCCTTCTTCTCTGCTCTCTCTGCTTCTTGCCCTTGCTTCTCTGCCCTAATAGGCTCTCCAGAGAGACCCTTCGCCGCAGACGGCTCAGGGTGACAACCCACCTCCCTACTCCCTATTGCCTACTCCCTCTCTTCTGGCCTTTGCGCCCTCTGCGCCCTTTGCGGTGAATATTCCCCTCTGCCCCTACTGCCCACTCCCCTCTTCCCGCTCGACCCACTGGCGCAGCGCGGGCCAGGGCAAGCGCGCCTGCCGCGCCAAGGCATCCGCCGTGGCGTTCCAGGCGCGCGGGATATAGCAGATGCGCGCGCCGGCCAACCCGCGCCAGGCCGCGCGCGCCTGCCGATGCCAGACCAGCAGCCGTGCGCTGTGTACAGCGTAGCGCCCGCTCATCTGGCCGACCACCGTGATGCTGTCGAGCAGAAAAACCGGCGCGGCTGCGCGCCGCCGCTGCGCCAGTTCCAGCCCCAAGATCAGCCCGGCGTATTCCGCCTCCACATTGGTCATGCTGGGCAGGGCGCGATAGCTCCACTGAGACAGCTCCCCGCTGGGGAGATAGGCGATGGCGGCGCAGCCTGCCGGCCCCACCGTCGCCGCCGCCGGCGTCTGGGGCGCGCCGTCGAACTCGGCGGGCGGCAGCGGCTCCGCGCCGCCGTCGCAGAAGATGTAGTAGACGCCGCGCCCGCGGGCTTTGGCGCCGGGCCAGAGGGGGAAGGCGGCCATCTTCAGCCGATCCCTTCATAGGCGGGCTGCGTGCCCAGCACCACCTGCTCCAGCCGCCGCGCCTGCAATTCGAGGCAAAGACGGATGCGCTGGTGGGTGCGGCTGGGTTGGTGAAAGACCCGGTCGTCGCCGCGCGTCTCATAGGCCTCGATCAGCCGCGGCAGCAGGCTCAGCGCCAGCGCGGCCAGCATCTCGCGGCTGCGGTAGTCGAGCGCGGGCCGCCCATAGATGGCGGCGATCTGCAGCGCGGCTTTC
>QEUY01000688.1 GCA_003577365.1 Chloroflexota bacterium
CCCACGCCGCTATAGAGGGCAAAGTCGGCCAGCATTTGCAGCACAGCGAGCCAGTAGCGGTCGGCGGCGACCGCCACGTAGGTGGCCTGACCCACGCCGCCGATACGCAGGGCGTTGTTCTTTTGCTCCACCACGCGGCTCTCCAACCGGTAGCGGCTGAGCGCCACCATCTCTTCGCCAAAGCGGCGCATCTCCGGGCTGAGCGTCACTGGGCTAAAGGCGTTCCACCGTTCCACCAGGCTGCCAAAAACGAGATTGGGCATGGGTACGGGTACGGTCAGGCCGGCAGATTTGAAGGCAGTCGGGCTGGCAAATTCGAGCGTCACCTGGCGCGGGGGCGGGTGCCCTTTGGGCGCGCCCTGGAGAAGTTGGGCGGCGGCCAATTCTTCGTATGTGGTCGCGCCGCTCCACGGGTCTCGTTGCGCGTTGCAACAGACGCCATCCACAGAAAAGATGCCGTTGTGCAGCGCCCAAACCGGTGGTGGTTCATGGACAAAAGTAGCCAGCAGCATCCGGCTGACCGGCCCGGTGAGCCCGGTGATACGGACGGTATAACGCGCGCCAGCGTGAACTGTCACTGTATCGCGCAGGGAGGGGTCACGGGAGGAAGTTGCGCCCCACAATCCCGAACAAGTGATGGGTTTGGGGCCGTCACCGACATGGATCGCCTCGGCCAACCTGGCGTCGAACTGGCCGATGCGCTTGAGCGTTTCGGCATAATGGGCCCGCCCCAGGTGCGCAGGGAGAACGGCGTCGCGGTTAGCAGTGAGAGTAAGGAGAATGGAGATAAGCATCTTATTAGCCGGCCAGTTGGATTGTTGGCGCCATGGAAGCTATAGGTTGCTGCGATCCTGGAAGCCACTGTGACGCACGTCTCGTAAGGAAATCGGTCTGGCGCCATCTATCTGGAATGGCTCCTGCTCGTTGGAATGAGGGGCGAACATCTTAGGCATGTCGTTTCGCGCACCCGCGAGGTAGGCCAGGGTGACGCAGGCAAGCGATGCCAATCCTGGCGGCACAATCCCGGCGTTTGCGTCTTGAATATAGGGCAGCGCCAGGCGCGCCAACTCAACCCCATACGCCGTTATTTCGTCTGGATCTGCTAGCTTCACATGGCGAAAGGGAGCTTCTTTTAGGATCAGTCCGTTCTTCACCCGAAGGCTCGTATGGCCGGACAGATTAACGATACGGGGAATGCTTGAGCCGTCCAGATGATTGACCAACCGATGCAGGGCCATCCCTTCGTCCTCGTCCAGGCGCAGACAGTAACGCATACGCAGGTTCAACGGCAAGCGCTCGTCTTCAACTGGCTCGATGAGAATTGGGATGATGCGCTGGCGAGCCGTCTCTGCCAGGTTCAATTCAAACTGCACCCACTGCGATTGGAGGGCGGCCCCGCTCACCAAGATGAGCACATGGTCCTGCTCCCCGATCCTGTTAGAGATTTCCTCTGCAAAGGATGCCCCTAAAGGAAGGCTGCGATCATCCTTCCATACGATATAGCCGGCTCCGGTCAGCCGGCCGTATAGCCATTCGGCGACGTTGGTGCCGCCAGCGTGAGCATATGAGATAAAGAGCCGTTTCATTGCATTCCCCTGGTGTCTCGATGGAGCACAGTTCCGGCGATCCCAAACCAGATTAGGATGAAATCGCGCACGTCTCGGCGATCATAAACAATCGACTAACGCCTCTGCCGCGCCTGCTCTCGGATCGTTTGTAAGTCCAGAATCTCCGCCACCTCATAGCGGCGGGGTAGCGTATCAGCCACTGGTCTCGTCCGCACCATGGGTGGGAAGTAGCCCATGCGCCCGTGTAGCTCTGCCAGCAACAGCGCAGCAATAAAGTTGAGCGAGGGCAGCACCACCAGGATCGGCTCGCCCTGCCACTGCGCTGGCGTGAGGTCAATCTGAGCCAGGAACGCCTGCACCTGCGGCGCAAAGGGCTGCTGCTCGTCAAACTGAGGCATCAGCTCGATGAGGCGAGTGATCGGCGTCTGCGTCAGTGCCTCGATCTGGCCGCGCTGGGCGTCGGTGAGCGGGTGGGAGAAGTTGAGTAAGAGCATGGTTGAACTGATTTCAGCCTTTGTGCTATACTCATTCGAGAATGGTTTAGCGATGGAGAACCATAACGATGAGCGTTTACGAGCGAGACTTTTACGCCTGGACGCTAGAGCAGGCGAATTTACTACGTGACCATCAATTTGCCAAATTAGACATAGACAACCTGATCGAGGAATTGGAGAGCATGGGCCGGTCGGAGCGTCGTCAATTGGCCAGTCGTCTGGAAGTGCTCCTGGTTCACCTGCTCAAATGGCAATATCAGCCCGAATTGCGCGGTCGTAGTTGGGAGTTGACAATCCTCGAACAACGAAGGCGAATTCGGCGGCTTTTGCGCGACAACCCGAGCCTGCAATCAGAACTTCCCGCCTTGCTGACCGACGCCTACGACGACGCCCGCTTTGGCGCGCTGCGCGAGACGGGTCTATCGTTGCCCACCTTTCCAGAGGCGCTACCCTATCTGCCAGCGCAACTACTCGATGATGCGTGGCTGCCTGAGTGAGCCGGAGCCATCTCTGTCGTTGGCCAGGCTGGTGGATTTCTCCTTTCAACGTGTACATGCCATTGAACATCGTCACCCCCTGTTCGCCCGCCCGGCCAGCGCATCCACGGCGATGAGCATGGCGTCGATCTCGGCCTGAGGCGGCGGTTGGGCCGGCAGGGTCAGCGTAACAGGGATGGGTGCGGTGGCCTTGACGCCGACACTCACGGTCGATGACCGGACTGCCCGATACCGACAGTTGCTGGCGGGAGACCAATGGCACCAACCAAGC
>QEUY01000689.1 GCA_003577365.1 Chloroflexota bacterium
GCGGCATCCACATCGGACACAGACGCGCCTAGCGCGCCCATCTTCCCCACCGTCTGGGATGACCCCTCGCCGGAACCCGCGCCGCCGCAACCCGTGGCGGCAGCACACCCGCCTGTCGAGCGCGCGCCCGCCGACACTCTGTCCGCGGAGAGCGGACCTACGGAGGCCGCGCCCGCCGTCCTACATCCTGCGGAGGGGCTGGCTGAGGAACCGGAGCGGCAAGCAGCGGCCCCGGTCCATGCGGCAGGCCAGGCTGCGGGATCGGATGCAGAGGCCACACCGGATAGCGTGACAACGCCAGATGCGGGGGTGGAGATGGCATCCCCCGCCGCGCATGGGGAGGCTACCCCGGTGCAGGCAGCCGAAACGGCCCCGCCCGAACCACCCACGGCTGCGCCGGATGCACCCGCAGAGCAGTCAGCGCCGCGGCGGACGCGCCGGCCTTGAGCGTTGTCCTCGAAAGCGTGCTCTTTGTGGCGAGCGAGCCGGTGACGCCAGCGCAACTGGCGCGCAGCCTGCAGGTGAGCGAAGCCGAGGTCCAAGCCGGGCTGGCGGCCCTGGCCGATCACTATCGCAGCAGCCGCCGCGGGCTGCAGTTGCAGCAGTTGCACGGCAAAGTGCAGCTTGTGACGGCCCCTGCCGTGGCAACTTACGTCGAAGCGTTCCTCAACTTGGATGCCACGGCGCGGCTGAGCGGCCCGGCCTTGGAGACGCTGGCCGTGGTAGCCTATCGCCAGCCGGTGACACGCGCCCAGGTCGAGGCGATCCGCGGGGTGGACTGCGCCGGGGTGCTGCGCTCGCTGGTGCAGCGCGGGCTGATCGCCGAAGTGGGGCGGCTGGAGAGCGCCGGGCGGCCCATCCTCTACGGCGTGACCGAGTTGTTTATGCAGCATTTTGGGCTGGCCGACCTCAGCGACCTGCCCCCGCTCGAAGAAAACGAAGCCGACCGGCTGTGGGCTGCCACCCTCCTGGCCGAAACGGACGGCGCGCCGGAGACGGAGCCGGATACCGGCGCAACCTCCGCCGCGCGCGCCCCAGCTGGCAAGAGCGCCGGGCACGAAATTTCTGAAGGAGGTTGAAGGTCAGCCAAAAGGTTGATAAAATGTCAGGTAAAGAGCGCAAACGGGCGCGATCATTCTCGCGAGTTTCGTTTGCGATCAACGAGTGGAGGCACTATGCGTTGCCGTATTCGATGGGCCGTGTTCGGGCTGGTGGCCCTCTTTTTGATCAGCTCGGCTCCACTGTTTTCCCCACCGGTCTACGCACAAGACAAATCCCTGGTTTGGGACCAATTTAACGTCGATATCGAGGTCAAGCCGGACGGCAGCTTCGACGTGGCCGAGCATCAGACGATCCGCTTTACCAGCGGCAGCTTTAGCGTCGGCTATCGTGACCTGCCCATCCGCAATTTTCGCTATGCCGACAACTGGGCGGTCAGCGACGACGAAGGCAATGTCTATCGCCAAGCGCAGGGGGGCGAAGACCTTTATACCTTTACCGTGACCGAGCGCGGCGGCAGCTATGTGATTGAATGGTTCTTTCCGCCCACGGCCAACGCCGCCAAGACCTTTACTCTGAGCTACACGGTGCACGATGGGCTGCGTTTCTATGCGGGCGGCGACCAGCTTTGGTGGAAGGCGATCTATGCCGACCGCAGCTTCCCGGTGCTGGACGGCCAGGTGCGTGTGGCCGTGCCGCAGGGCGCGACCATCCAGCAGTGGTCTGCGTACATCAACGAGGCGGACGCGCGCGGTTCTGCCGCCGCCGAGCTGGTGGGCAGCCAGGCGATTGTCTATTCGCTGCAGCGCCGTTTGCAGCCGGGCGAAGAGTTCGAGGTGCGCGTCGAGTTTACGCCGGGGGTCGTCGACGGTGCGGCGCAGCCCTGGCAGGCCGCTGCCGACGCCGCCGCCGAGCAGCGCGCCGCCGACCTGGCCTTCCGCAGCCGCTGGGGGCCGATCGCCACGCTGGGGCTGTGCGCCTTGGGGCTGCTGTTGACCTTTGGCGGGCCGGCGGCGCTCTATGGGCTGTGGTATCGCATCGGCCGCGACAAGCCGGTGGATATGGTGGCAGAATATCTGCCCGAACCGCCGACGCCGTTGGCCCCCGGCATGGCCGGCACGCTGCTCGACGAGCAGGTCGATATGCCGGACATCGTCGCCACCCTGGTGGACTTAGCGCGGCGCAAGGTGATCAGCATCACCGAGGAGAGTGAGCAGAGCTTCCTGCGCATGAGCCATGACTTTGTCTATCGCCGTGAGCGCAGCGATGTGCCGCTGCTGGCCTATGAGCAAAAGCTGCTGGACGCGCTCTTTGGCAGCAAGGATGAGGTCCGGCTGTCGAAGCTGAAGAACAAGTTTTACACCAAGATCGACGGCATCAAAAAGGCCATGTATGAGGAAGTGGTGCGGCAGGGCTTCTTCCCCACCAGCCCCGAAGCCGTGCGCGGCCAGTTTGGCTGTCTGGGCGTAGGGGCGCTGCTGCTGGCGGTAGGGGTGGGCGTGGTGCTGTCGGGGCTGTTCAGCAATCTGAGCGACTTTGGCTTTGTGCCCGGCGTGGGGCTGGCGGTGACGGCGGTGGCGTTGATCGGCTTTGCGCGCTATATGCCGCGCAAGACCGACCGCGGCGCCGAAGAGGCGGCGCGCTGGAAGGCCTTCCGCACCTATCTACAGAACATCGACAAATATTCCGACCTAGAGGCGCAAAAGGAGATCTGGGACCGCTATCTGCCCTATGCCATCGCCTTTGGCATCGAGAAGGAATACATCCGCAAGTTCGAGGCCATCGACGCGCCGGCGCCGGGCTGGTATATCCCACGACCCGACCTCTATGGCCCCTATCGGCGGCGTTATTACGGTATTCCCGGCACGGGGCCGGTGACGACATCGAGCGGCGGTGGTCTGCCGGAGATGGGCGGGCCAGGCGGCGGCTTAAGCGAGATGAGCCGCGGCATGGGCGGCAGCCTAGCGGCTATGAGCGCCGGGCTGGGCGCCATGTTGAGCAGCGCCAGTTCCACGCTGACCAGCCGTCCGGCCAGTTCGTCGTCGGGCGGCGGCTGGAGCGGCGGGGGCGGTTTCTCCGGCGGCGGCAGCTTTGGCGGCGGCGGGGGCGGCGGAGGCGGCGGTGGTTTCCGCTAGCCCCCTTACATACATCA
>QEUY01000690.1 GCA_003577365.1 Chloroflexota bacterium
CTGGTTCGACGCCAGCAAGCTCATCAACAAGGTCACGCTCGACGCCACAGATCCAATCTCCAAGCAGACGGATTTCAAGAAATGCGCGGTCAAGCTCGTCCCCGCCTGACGCGCCGCATGCGCGTCGCCCTCGCCGCCGGATTGCTCGCGGCCGCCGCAACCGTGGCCTTTGCGCAGATGTCGGTCGAGATCGTGCCGCCGCTGACCGGCGCCAGCCCGCCGATGAGTGTGGAACCGGCCAATCCAATCCCGCGCTGGACGGTCGACGATGTCCGGCAGATGCGCGCCTATCCGGAGCAGCCGCCGGTCATCCCCCATTCGATCGAAGGCTACCAGCTGTCGGTCAACACCAATCGCTGCATGTCCTGCCACAAGCGCGAATTCACCCAAGGCTCCGGCGCGCCGATGATCAGCGTCACCCACTACCAGACCCGCGACGGCCAGATGCTGGCCGACGTCTCGCCGCTGCCGATGGGCGAAGGCGACAACGCACGCCATGCCGACACGCTGGGCGGCTGGCAGATGTCGGTCAGCAAGTACAGCGCCAACGTGGACGCCGCCGCCGCGGTCGCGGTCTGCATGGCCGGCCGCGAAGGCCAGAAGATCCGCGCCACCGTCGGCAGCATGCTGCCCACGATCGGCGAACTGTATCAAGACCCCGACGTCTTGAAGGCCAATCCCTTCTTCGAGCAGCTCTATGATGTCTTTGCGGGCGGCGCCGTGGCGCGGCCCAGCACCGTCACCGGCGAGGCCTATAACGAAGTGTCGACCATCTACTTCACCGAGGTCAACAAGGTGTTGACCGGCCAGCAGACCGGCCAACAGGCGGTGGAGTCCATCGAGTCGCAACTGCAGTCCCTCTTGCAGTAAGGCTTGTTGTGTTGTAGATGAATCTCCAAAGAGGGCGTCACGTCGAGTGACGCCCTCTTTTCACCCGCTCCCCACGTGCGAAAATAGGCGAAAGGAGAACCCCATTGGCTACTCAACCATTGGCTACTCAAGTAGTCCCAAAGCGCCAGCCGTTGAGTGCCGCGGCCAAGCGCCAAGAACGGCTGGCCTATCTGTTGCTGCTGCCCACCATTCTGGTTGTGATCGGCGTGGCGTTCTATCCGCTGGCGAACACCATCTATGCGACCTTCTTCGACGCCCGCCTGGGTAGCTCCCGCGCCTGGGAGTTCGTCGGCCTGAAGAACTACCGCGTGCTGATGACCGACCCGCGCTGGTGGGAGGCAGTCTTGAATACGGTGAAGTTCACTGTCACCTCGGTCTTTTTTGAATTGATCCTGGGCTTGGGGATCGCCCTGGTCGTCAACAGCAAATTCCCTGGCCGTGGCCTTATGCGCACGGCGATGCTGGTGCCGTGGGCCATTCCCACCGCCATCTCCTCGCAGATGTGGAAGTGGATGTATCACGACGTCTTTGGCGTGATCAACGACTTTTTTGTCAACGTCGTCCCGATCCTCGACCGCAAGATCGCATGGGTGGCTAATGCAGACACGGCGCTCTGGGCGCTGGTGGCGGTGGATGTCTGGAAGACCACGCCCTTCATGGCCCTGCTGCTCTTGGCCGGGCTGCAGCTGATCCCGGCAGACATCTATGAGGCCGCCTCGGTGGACGGCGCAACCGGCTGGCGGCAGTTTGTCACCATCACGCTGCCCCTGCTGCGCTCTTCGATCGTCGTGGCCCTGATCTTTCGCACGCTCGATGCGCTGCGCGTCTTTGACCTGGTCTGGATCATGACCAGCGGCGCGTTCGGCACCGAGAGCATGGCGACCATGAACCAGCGCAACCTGATCCAGTTTCAAAAGCTGGGCTATGGCTCGACCATCAGCGTCGCCATTTTTTTGGTGATCGCCGTCTTCGTCGTCTTCTATATTGCTGTCATCTTCCGCGGCAGGGAGGAAGCCTCATGACCAAGCGTCTGACCTTGGGCCGGATCGTGCGCGACGCGCTCTTTTGGCTGATCGTGCTCCTGATCGCGATCTATACGCTTTTTCCCTTCTATTGGGCCATCGTCTCGTCGTTGACTTCGCCCAGCTTGCTCTTCAGCACGCCGGTGAAGTACTTCCCCACCCAGCCCACCTTTCAAGCGTACGTCACCGTTTTTCAGAACGAGCTGTTCCGCCGCGCCCTGCTCAACTCGGCGTTTGTCTCGCTGACCACGGTGCTGCTGGCGCTGGCCATCGGTTCGTTTGGGGCCTATGCGCTGGGGCGGCTCAGCTTCCGCGGCAAGTCGATCGTCATGTATACCATTCTCTCGATGACCATGTTCCCGGCGATCGCCATTCTGGGGTCGCTTTTCACGATGGTGCGCGCCCTTGGCATCTACAACACGCCGTGGGCGCTGATCTTGACCTATCTGACCTTTTCACTGCCCTTCACGGTCTGGGTGCTGAGCAACTTCTTCAAGAGCCTGCCGGTGGAACTGGAGCAAGCGGCCTTTGTCGACGGCGCGACGCCCTTCCAGACCTTCCGCATGATCCTGCTGCCGCTGACCGCGCCGGGGTTGGTGACGACCGGGTTGCTGGCGTTTATCGCGGCCTGGAACGAATTTCTCTACGCGCTCACCTTCACCGTCGACGCGCGAGCGCGCACCGTGCCGGTAGCGATCGCCTACTTCTCCGGCGAACAGCAGTTTGAGATCCCCTGGGCCGACATCATGGCCGCCGCGGTGGTGGTGACGATCCCGCTCGTGGTCTTGGTCTTGGTCTTTCAACAGCGTTTGGTGGAGGGGCTGACCGCCGGCGCGGTCAAGGGGTAGGTAGCCTCTCGGCGACGTGACTTAGGCGTGTCTCGTCTCATCCCTGTAGGGACAGGCCCCCGTGC
>QEUY01000691.1 GCA_003577365.1 Chloroflexota bacterium
TTGAGGTTCTGCACCGAGGTCATGGTGATCACCGATACGATCTCCTGACCGCCGTCCAAGGTCACCACCACCTCGGCGGTGACGATCCCTTCCTTGATCGACTTCACTTTGCCGGTTAACTGATTGCGCGCGCTCAAACGCATCGAACACCTCCTCTTTCTGGATACTACCGGTTACGCCACGCTGCCGAGTCGGGCGTAAAGAGCGGCTGCCCGAACTCGTCCACGCCGAACTGTGCGATCTTCTCCTGCACCGGCAGGGAGATGATCCAGTCGATGAACTGGTTGGCCAAATCGGCCTGGATGGCCGGGTTCTTGCCGGGGTTGACGGCGATCACGCCGTAGGGGTTGAAGAGCACCGGGTCGCCTTCCACCAGGATCACCAGGTCGGTGCCTTCGAGCGTGCGCGCCAGATAGGTGGCGCGGTCGCTCAGCGTGTAGGCCTGCTGCTCGTTCGCCATGGTCAGCACCGCGCCCATGCCCTGGCCCGCCGAGATATACCAATCGCCCGACGGCTCGATGCCGGCCTCCTTCCAGACGGCCAACTCCTTGTTGTGCGTGCCCGACTCGTCGCCGCGCGAGACAAAAGGCGCGCCCGCTTCGGCGATCTTGGCGAAGGCTTCGGCTGCCGTGGCGCTGCCTTGGATGCCCGCTGGGTCGCCGGCGGGGCCGACGATCACAAAGTCGTTGTACATCACGTCCTCGCGGCGCACACCGTGGCCTGCCTGCATAAAGGCATCTTCCAGATTGCGCGCATGAACCAGAACGACGTCGGCGTTGCCGTCCTCGCCCAGCTTGAGCGACTGGCCTGTGCCGACGGCGATCACGTCTACGGCGACCCCGGCCTGCGCCTCAAAGTCGGGCAGGATCGCGTCGAGCAGCCCAGAGTCTTGCGTGCTGGTGGTGGTGGCGAGGATGAGCCGCCCCGCGCCGGGCACAGGGGCTGCCGGTTCCTGCGCTGCGGCTGGGGCGGCTGCCGGCGCTTGGATCGGCTGGCAGGCAGCTAGGAGAAGGGTCAACAGCAGGCCAAGGCCGGCCACAAGAGTTTTGTGTCGCATACATGCTCCTCGTTGGCGGAATGGCGATGAACCCGCGGCAGCAGACCGCCGGGCCCGTCGACAATGATATGTTGCATGTATACCGCCTTGGCGTTTGATCGATAGGATACCACAACCCGCTTAATAGATCATCTCGCCGGCCACAAAGGCCGCGGTGCGCGGGTCGCGCGGGGCGTCAAAGAACTGGGAGGTCTCGCCGACCTCGACGATCTGCCCGTCGAGGATCAGCGCCACCCGCTGCGCCAGCCGTTTGGCCTGGAAAACGTTGTGTGTCACCAGCACGAGGGTCGTGCCGTGTTCGCGGCTGAGTTTGGCGACAGTGCGCTCGATCACGCCCACGTTGTAGGGGTCGAGGTTGGCGGTCGGCTCGTCGAGCAGCAGCGCGTCGGGGCGCAGGATCATGGCGCGGGCCAGGGCCACGCGCTGCGCTTCGCCGCCCGAGAGCGTGCGCGCCGGCTGCCGCGCCAGCCCGGCCAGCCCCACCTCATCCAGGGCAGCGTGGATCTGCCCGTTGACGTGCAGCCCGCGCAGGTGCAGCCCATAGGCCACGTTGGCCTCCACGCTGCGTTTGAGCAGGATCGGGCGCTGGAAGACGGTGGTCACGCGGCGGCGCAGCGCCAGCGGCACATCCTCAGCGCCGGTGTAGCTGAAATCTTGAAAGCGGATCGTGCCGCTGGTCGGCGGCTCCAGCAGGTTGAGCAGGCGCAGCAGCGTGCTCTTGCCCACACCGCTAGGGCCGACGATGGCGAGCGTTTCGCCGCGGCGCACATCCAAGCTGTCGATGGCAAGCACCTGGCGCTCGCCATAACGTTTGGTGACTTCGCGCAGCGAATAGAGAAGATCGCTCATTCGTCGAGAGAACGCCCCTGTAAGCGCACAATGACCAAGTTGGCGAAAAACGCCAGGCCCAGCAGAATCACACCCAGCGAGATCGCCAGGTCGAAATTGCCCTTGTTGGTCTCCAGCACAATCGCCGTGGTGAGGACGCGCGTGCGGTGTTCGATGTTGCCGCCCACCATCATCACCGCGCCCACCTCAGAGATGATGCCGCCAAACCCGGCCACGACCGCGGCGATCACGCCGCCGCGTGCCTCCTCCAGCGTGGCCCAGGTGGTCTGCCACTGTGACGCGCCCAGCGACTGGACTTGCAGCCGCAGCGCCGGGTCTACGCCCGCCACCGCGGCCATGGTAAAGCCGGCCACCAGCGGGAAGGCGATGATGACCTGCGCCACGATCATGGCTTCGGGTGTAAACAGGTCGGGGATCAGCGGCCAGTGGAGCCGTCCCAGCGGGCCGCTGCGCGAGAGCATGAGGTAGACAAAGAGGCCGATCACCACCGGCGGGAAGGCCATGCCGGTATAGACCAGCGCCACGGCGATGCGCCGCCCCCAAAAGCGCGCCAGCCCCAGCAGCAGCCCGATCGGGATGCCGACCAGCGTGCTCAAGACCAGCGCCACCCCCGACACGCGCAGCGACAGGCCGACAATTTCACTCAGCGCAGATAGATCGTTCACAGGCCATCACAGAATTGTCAACCGCAAAGGTCGCAAAGACCGCAAAGGCCAGAAAGAGAAGCCTTGTCGGTGCGGTACAATACCACACCGACAAATCTCCGCTCTTTCTTCTCTGCGCCCTGGGCGACTTTGCGCTGAATATCTTCTACCCCCCACCGCGCAGGGTTTTCCAGTGCAGTTTTTCAAAGAGCGCGGCCAGCGCGGCTTCGTCGCCGGTAAACTCGACCGCCGCACCGCCGACCACCAGCGAGCCG
>QEUY01000692.1 GCA_003577365.1 Chloroflexota bacterium
GCCGCCCGGCGTGCTCCATCATGCGCCAGATATGGCCGTTGAGCCAGGTGTTAAAGCCTGCATCCAGCCCGCTCAGGGGGTATTTCCAGCCCGCCGGCGTCTGGCGCGGCGCGCCCATGACCAACTCCCAAGAGTCGTCGGGGGCAATCCGGATGATCTCGGTGGCGGGCCGGTCGGTGCCGACAAAGAGACTATCGCGGAAGACGCGCATACTGACCACGCCGCGGCTAGGCTCCGGCAGAAATGCACCGTGGGTCACCACAGGGGTAAAGGTATAGGGAGGCGTGCCGCGCGCGTCGGTGCGGACGACCGCATAGCCATGTTTGCCGTCGCGGATGCCCAGATAGAGGTAGCCGTTGTAGGGCATCATCTGAAAGACGGTCATGCCTGCCGGGGTGATCTGGCGGAAGCTGTCATCGCCCAGGGCCGGGTTAGCCGACTCCAGCACCACGCCATCGCCCTGGATATTGCCTGCGGTCACAAAAAAGCGATTCTGATAGACCGCGATCGTGCGGAAGGAACAGACATCCAGGTCGCCCAGCAGCGTGCCTTTGGCCTGGGGCACAGGCGCAAAGTTCACGCCGTCGACGCTGCGCAGCAGTTGTGGCGGGCCGATTGGCCCAAACATAAAGCGCGTGTTGACGCCGGAGACATAGAGCGCCTCGGTCCCGTCCGGCTCGACGAACGGGGCCATATAGCGCAGCCCCACGGCGCGCGCCACCACCTTTCCGCGCTTGCCTGGGATGGGCACATCACACGGCGATTGGTAGACGCGCGCCCATTCGTCCGTGGTGGGCGACCAGCGCCAGATCTCTGCCTGGAGCGGCAAGTCGGCAGGGTCGGGCGTGCACTGCACATCCGGGTCGTCGGGCGGATATTTGACGATCAACGGGAAGGCGCGGCGCATCCCGGCGCGCTCGGCGCAGTGCCAGGCGCGGTTGGTGCCGACATAGAGATGGTCGCGCCACCAATACATCGACCACGCCCAGCTATTCTGGCGGTCGCCAAAGCCCTGGGGTGCGGCCTGGGCAAAGACCAGCTCACGCGGCGCAGACCCGGCTGCGGGCCACGCGGGAACTCGTTGGGGGTCTGCCGCGGATTGCAGCGTGCGTATGCGAATCGTCATGCCGTCCTCCAGCCTCCTGACATAGGTCTGGCGCTCGACCAATATCCCTGTGCCATCAGCCCGCGCCGCTGATGCGGCGCACCAACGCGCCGAAATAGACACGGTTGAAAAACTCGCTCGGCAAGAGCTTGCGCGCCGTCACTACCAGGCGGGCGCGCGTGCCGACCATATAGCGCCAGCGCGGGCGCGGC
Source organism: Chloroflexota bacterium (assembly GCA_003577365.1). Taxonomy (GTDB): domain Bacteria; phylum Chloroflexota; class Anaerolineae; order Caldilineales; family Caldilineaceae; genus QEUY01. The sequence continues at coordinate 1,318 of QEUY01000692.1, forward strand.
TCGCTCAAGGCCCGATAGACGGCATGGGCCACATCGCGCGTCGTGATGGGCGACGAGTCCATAGCCCGGCTAAAGAGCATCTCCGCCCGTTTGAACCAAGCATAATAGGGGCTGTTGGGGTCGTGGGCCTTGGCGGCGGAGCCTTTGTCGGCTGTCCAGCTCTCGGTCTTTGTGATCCCCGGTTCGATCAAGCTGACATAGATGCCCAAGGGTTCCACCTCTTGGCGCAGCGATTCGGCAAAGCCTTCTTGCGCATGGCGGCTGGCGCTGTAGGCGCTGCCCGTCGGCGAGCCGATACGGCCCGCGACCGACGAGATGATCACGATGCGGCCGCGGCGCGCCTGGCGCAGATGGGGCAGCACGGCGCGCGTCACGGCCAACATGCCGAAGAAGTTGGCCTCGAAGATGCCTCTGATCTCCGCATCGCTGAGGTCCTCAAAATAGCCGCGCACGATCTGCCCGGCGTTGTTGACCACGCCGCCGATGCCGCCGGTCTCGGCCACGATAGTGGCGACGGTGCCGGCAATGCTTGCCTCGTCGGTCACATCCAGCCGCAGGATGCGCAGCTTCACGGCACGGCGCGCCGCCTCACCGGCCAGCTCCTGGCTCTTCTCCAGGTTGCGCATCGTGGCGTAGACCTGGTAGCCCTGCTCGGCCAGATAGAGCGCAATCTCCTTGCCAAACCCGACCGAACAGCCGGTCACCAGAATGCTCTGATTCGCTTGCTCCATCAACCAAAGCCCCCTCAGCGCGCAAAGAACAGCGCGGTGCGCGCAAAATCCAGATACGTCTCCTCCACCTCGGTATACCCCCCGGCGGCCATCATCTCGTGCCATTCGGCGCGCGTGTACAGCCGCTGGTTGGATAGCTCATGGAAAAGCTGAATCTCCATAATGGCCCCAGGCTTTGCGCGCAGTTCCTCCGGCGAATGGCGGATGACCTCGCAAAAGAGCAGCGGCACGCCCGGCAGCGCCTGGCGCAGGCGCTGAAAGAGGGTGACGATCTTGTCCTGAAATTCATGGATCACATAGACCGAGGTCGCCACCTGCACATCACCCGCCTGGCGCGCCAGCGACGGCGCATCGAAGATATCGCCCACAAAAAGCTGCACACGGCCCGACAACCCGGCTTCGGCTAGACGCTGGTTGCCCAGTTCGATGGCCTCAGGCGCAATATCCACCCCGCGCGCCGAGAGATGTGGCACGCGCTTGCACGCCTCGGCCAGAAAGGTGGCGTCGCCGCAGCCCAGGTCCAACGCCTTCATCAGCCCGCGCCGGCTGATCTCGGCGGCCATCAGCGGGAAGGCAAAGCTCCGGCCCACGCTGCCGCTGCCGCGCGCCACCAGTTTCGAATCGCGCTGGACATCCACGCCATAGCATTTTTGGCGGCGCACCATGGGGGCCAGATTGTCAAAGACAGCGCGATAGGCATGCACCAGATCAAAGGCCCCGATCATCTGCTCCGCCAGCACCTTCCCATCGGCGTCGAGCCAATGATC
>QEUY01000693.1 GCA_003577365.1 Chloroflexota bacterium
GCGGCCACTGCGTCGACAATGCGGTCGGCCCCCACCGCGTCCGGGTTATCGTAGAGGATGCGGATACCGGTCTGGATGCGCGCCGTCACGACCAGCGGCTGGCGGCCCAGATAGTTCTGGCAGACCTCGCTCCAGCGGCTGGTGAGGATCGGCACGCCGGAGGCGATGGCGATCCCTTGGATCGCCTCGCGCGCCACCCCGGCATAGTTGAGCAGCCCCAGCAACTGCATGGCGAACTCGTCGGGCATCCGTTCATGGTCGGTGGAAAGCCGCCAGCGAGGGCCAAGTTCGTCGCCGTCATACAGGCCAAGCATGATATTGGTGTTGCCGATGTCGATACAGAGCAGCATAGAGGCTCCTCTCCGGGTTCGCAGCGGTTGCACAAAGGATCGTCTTGTCCACAGTGTAGCGGCAAACGCGGCGGATTCCAACCTCCTGGGGCGCCGGCAGCAGGGGTAGCCAGATTGGCACTTGACGGCCTACGCGCCTTTGTGTATGCTTGCAGCCGTCTGGAACACTCTCCATCCAGACCTGCCACAGCGTTCTTGCGTCCCAACCAGCTTTAGATTTCCCTGGACCATCTTTCAGCGAATCCCATTTACCGCGGATGCGCCCTCGATGGGTCTATTTGTCGCATGAGACGGGGTCTGCTGCCGAAGTTTCTGGCGACGCCTCTCCTGGCCGAGTCTGTTGCAGCCCGAATACGTTCCATACTCCTCTATACTTATACTCTCCGTTCGTCGTACTGTTCGGGTTAATCATGCAGGTTACACAAAGGAGGAACCGGCACGATGCGCGTCAAACACATCCTTCCCATTCTGCTCGGCTTTGGTCTCGTGGTGTTTCTAGGAATGCAGATCGCCTCCGCACAGGATGGGCGCACCGCTTTTTTGCCCTTGATGACTAGGCCAACCGATGAGCAACTTGCGGCGGCGGCAGCCCCACAAGCTTGTAATGTGCGTGTCAACAATACGTTTGCCAAACTCTTGGAGTGTGTGACGTTGGATGGGGTGCGCGCCCATCAAGCCGCCCTGCAGGCCATTGCCGACGCCAACGGCGGGATCCGCACATCGGGCACCCTCGGCTATGACAAGTCGGCTGACTATGCCGAAGACCTCTTCCGCGCCGCTGGCTATCTAGTGACGCGTCAGGAGTTCCAGTTCCAGACCTTTATCGCACTGGATCCCCCCATCCTTGAACAGGTGGCGCCTCCCCCTGCCGGGCCGATTGAGAACAGCATCATGTCCTATTCCGGCAGCGGGGATGTCACAGCCCCAGTCACGGCCCTGGCCGCGCCCCCCGCAGACGCGACCCCCGGCTGCGAGGCCGCCGACTTCGCCGGCTTCCCGGCAGGGAACATCGCCCTCATCAGCCGCGGTGCATGTACCTTCGCCATCAAGGCGACCAATGCGTATAACGCCGGCGCCGTGGGCGTGGTCATCTACAACAATGCCGCAGGCGTGCTCAACGGCACCTTGGGGAATACTTTCACACTGGACATTCCGGTCACGTCCGTGACCCAAGCGGTCGGCCAGCAGTTGGCGGCCACGCCGGGGCTGGTTCTGCATCTGAAGACCAATACCTTCCGCGGCATCGCGACCACCAGCAATGTGATCGCCGAGACGCCGGGCGGCAACGCCGACAACGTGGTCATTGCGGGGGCGCATCTCGACTCGGTGAATGCAGGCCCCGGCATCAACGATAACGGGTCCGGGTCGGCTGCCATCCTCGAAGTGGCCGAGCAGATGGCAAAGGTGAAGCCGGTCAACAAAGTGCGTTTTACCTTGTGGGGCGCAGAAGAAGCCAGTCTTGTCGGCTCGACCTACTATGTAAACAGCTTGAGCGCTGAGGAGATCAGCCGGATAACGCTCTATCTGAACTTCGACATGATTGGCTCGCCCAACCACGTCTTCTTTATCTATGACGGCGACGATTCGGATGCCACAGGCGCAGGCCCCGGCCCTGCCGGATCGGCCCAGATCGAAAAGACCTTTGCGCGCTATTTCGACAGCATCGGGCGACCCTTCAAGGGCACTGACTTCTCGGGGCGCTCGGACTATGGCCCCTTCATCGCGGTAGGCATCCCCTCTGGGGGCCTCTTCACCGGCGCTGAGGGCATCAAGACCGCCGAGGAAGCTGCCATCTGGGGCGGCACAGCCGGCGATCAGTACGACCCGTGCTATCACCTGGCCTGCGACACCTATACCAATGTCAATCTGGATGCGCTCGATGTGAATTCGGATGCGATCGCCTATGCTGTCCTGCAGTATGCCATGAGCACCGCCGATGTGAACGGTGTACGCGGCAAGGGCAACTTCACGCCGCCGGCGCTCGACAATTCTGACCGGCCCGCGGAAAAGTAATTGCCGCTGCCGAATGCCGACATCGCTGCCAGAGGCCGGCATGGCAGATTGGAAGCGCCAGAGGGATTCGGGTTTGCCGAATCCCTCTGGCGCTTAGGGAAGTTGGCCCTCCCCGGTTACGCCGGCGGAGCCGTATCCACAAAGGGGTCGCCCCGATCCGGGCGCGGCCCAAAGCGTTTGGCGGCGCGCTGCCGTGTCTTGGCGGCCTCGACGGCGCGGTCGCGCACCGGGGCCGTCGTGGTCAGCGCGGCGAGCAAGCCCTGCACTGCCTGCGCGACCTCGTCTACGGCGCGGTCAAAGGCGGCCTGGTTAGCCTGCGAGGGTTTGCCGAAGCCGCTGACCTTACGCACAAACTGGAGCGCGGCGGCGCGGATCTCGGCGTCGTCCGCCGGCGGGTCGAGGTGAAACAAGGGCCGGATATTTCTGCAC
>QEUY01000694.1 GCA_003577365.1 Chloroflexota bacterium
GCTTTGGACCTGCCGATGATCGACACGGTGATGGTCGAAGTGCCCAACCCCACCCATCCCTATGGGGTGCGCGGCGTAGGCGAGGTGCCGATTGTGCCGCCGGCTGCGGCTTTGGCCAATGCTATCTACCGCGCCACCGGCGTGCGTATGCAGGAGCTGCCGATGTCACCCGCTAAGGTTACGGCGGCGATGCTTGGAAACTCATGAGGTTGCGGCTGAGGTTGCGGCCTCAGGTGCAGCTACGGTGAGATTGCTCATCGGGCAATTGTGAGCTTGAAGCGTGAAACGCGGGCGATCGATGCTCGCGTTTCACGCTTTATCACCTGGACGCGCCTTTTCAGACCTGATTGCCATATCCATCAACTGCATCAAAGCACGAATCAATGCATGATGAGCGCAGGGCCTTTTGCGGGGCTGCCCGGCGCTGATGCGAGGAGCGCAAGCGACCATGAGTCTGGAACGTGAACAGTCATTAGAAGCCGCATTGGCGAAGCTGGAGCGAGTTCATCTGGCATCGGTGCGCCCAACCCCGTTGGAGGCGCTGCCGCGCCTGAGCGCGGCGTTGGGCGGTCCGCCGCTCTATATCAAGCGGGACGATCTGACCGGTCTGGCGTTTGGCGGCAACAAGACACGCATGCTGGAGTTTTCCTTGGCGGATGCCAAGGCGCAAGGGGCCGAGGTGGTCGTCACCGGCGCGGCGGTACAATCCAACTACTGCCGGCAGATGGCGGCGGCGTGTGCCAAACTGGGGTTGGAGCTGTATCTGGTGGTGGCGCCGCACCGGGAGATCGACAAGCATGAGGTGCAGGGCAACGCCTTTCTGCAGCGGTTGTTTGGGGCCAAGGTGACGGTGCTGGAGGATCATGATCGCCGGCGCCAAGGCGAGGCGCTGAAGGCCAAGGCCGAGGAACTGCGCCAGGCGGGCAAGAAGGTCTATGTCCCCCGCCAGGAGGAGACGATCGACCTGGATGCGATTGCCTATGCTGAGGTGGCGCTCGAAATTGTGCGGCAGTGCCGCGAGCAGGGGATCGATCCGGAGTATGCGTATGTCTCGGCGCTGGATACGACACAGGCCGGGCTGGTGATGGGGTTCGCCTATCTGCGTAGCCCGATCCAGGTGCGCGGCATCAGTCCGTTTCAGGGGGCGCCGGAGCGAACGCAAAACATGGCGCGCATCGCCAACCAGGCGGTGCGGCGGCTGGGCATCGATCTGCGCCTGAGCGAGCGCGACTTTGACAACGACGATAGTTGGGTGGGCGAGCGCTATGGCATCCCCAGCGGTGAAGGCATCGATACGCTGCACCTGGTAGCCAAGACCGAGGGGATCTTGTTGGATCCGGTCTACACCAGCAAGGCGATGGCCGCGCTGATCGCCGCTATCCGCCAGGAAGCCTTGGACAAGCACAGCCCGGTGCTCTTTGTGCATACCGGCGGCGCGCCTGCGCTGTTCGGCTATACGCGTGAGGTGATGGGGGCAGGATAGGGCCATGATCACTCGTTTTGACCATGCCGTGATCGCGGCGCGCGATCTGGTGCAGGCGCAGCGGCTCTTTTCGGAGTCATTGGGGTTTGAGGTCTATCCCGGTGGGCGGCATACCGGCATGGGGACCGAGAACCGGATCATCCGCTTCGGGCTGGATTACCTGGAGCTATTGGGCATCTATGACCGGGAAGAGGTGGCCGCGGCGGGGATGAGCCGCGAGGCGCTGGCCGAGTATCTGACAACACACGAGGGCGGGATGCTCGGCTTCGCCCTGGCGACCGACGACATCGACGGGCTGGCGGCGCGGTTGGCGCGCACAGGGCTGGAGGCGACCGGCCCCTATGATATGCAGCGGCAGCGGCCCGATGGGGTGGTACTGCGCTGGCGGCTCTTGGTGCCGGGCGGCAGCGCGTGGCGGCGGCCCTGGCCGTTCTTTATCCAGTGGGGCATGGCCGATACGGAGCGTCTATCCTTCGAGCGTCCGGGACGGCATCCATTGGGGGCGCAGCGTGTGCGCGGCGTGTCGGTGGTCGTGCGCGACGGCGCGGCCGCACGCCATCTCTATGAGACGCAGATCGGCCTGATCGTCGATTTTGAGGACGAGACCGACGCGGGACCGTGTGTCACCTATCGGGTCGGCGACTTTACCGTCGACGTACTCTGTCCGCGCGCGAACAGCGCGGCGGGTCGCTTCCTCTCCGAGAACGGAGAAGGGCTGTACCAGGTGGTCCTGCAGGTAGATTCGCTGAACCATGCGCAGAACTATCTGGCCGAACGCGGTATTGCGTTTGCGCGCGAGGGGACAGAGGCCGCGCCTTGGGCGATCCCTGCCGCCGACGCGCTGGGTGCGGAGTTGGTATTGATTGGACCCCAAGACTAGGCCCAGGCTCGCCGCCTAGGGCCTTAGTCCAGCACAGCACGGAGCAGATCAAATGCATATCCTGGTGACTTCGGCGGGGTCGAGCCTGGCACAATGCCTGATCCCCGGCCTGGCCGCCGAACACGATGTGCGCGCCACCGAGCGCCGGCCTGTCGCCGGGGTGGACGCGTTGGCCGTTTCCCCCCTTGGACATGACTTGTCCACGAATCTATTGGTGCGCGGGATCGACGTGATGGTCCATTGTGCGGAGCCGCTGGCCGATGAATCGGGGGCAAGCTATCTCGACTATATGACGCGCTGCACCTACAATTTGCTGTTGGCCGCCGGGCAGGAAGGGGTGAAGCGGGTGGTCTTGCTCAGCACGCTAGACCTGTTGACACCGTACCCGCGTGATTTTGTAGTGACGGAACGATGGCGGCCGCTGCC
>QEUY01000695.1 GCA_003577365.1 Chloroflexota bacterium
ACGCCGTCGATCCGCTTCCCTACCTTGGGCGCGCGCCTGCGCAGCGGCCAGGCGACCTTTGTCGGCGCAGGGCTGCCGGGCATGGTCGTGCGCCTCTATTTGGACAATCGCCAGGTGGGCGAGGGCGTAGTAACCACGCGCGAAGAGTGGCGGTTGACGCCACAAGAGCCGCTTGCGCCGGGGGTGCACCTGGCGCGGGTCGCCGCCTTGAACCCCGAGGGCGCGATCATTGCCGAGTCCGCGCCCGTGGTCTTTATGGTAGAGGAGGAGGCGTCGTCGCATCAGCCGCGGCTGCCGCTGCCGACCCCGGCGCTGCCGCTTGCGGTCTCCAGCCTGGCCTTTGGCGACCGGGAGCGCCAGAGCCTGGTCGTGCGCGGGCAGGCGACGCCCCATTCGGGCGTCTCAGCATGGGTGGGCGGCCAGCCGATCCGTTTTGCCAATGCGCTGATCGACGGCGGCTGGCAGTTCTGGCTGTTTGGAGACGAACCCTGGGCGGGCGAGGACCTGGTCGAGATCCGCACCAGCTTGGGGGAACGGCTGGTGACCGAGGCGCGGCCGCCCGCAGGGCCGGTGGTGTTGCGCTATGCGCCGTTGTTGCTGTCACCCCTGGACGGCGATGTGTTGACCACGCGGCGGCCTCTGCTGTTGGGGTTGGCGCAGCCGTCGAGCGAGGTGGGGGTGCTGGTCAACGGGCGCATCGTGGCACGCGTGGTAGCCGACCGGCAGGGGACCTGGGCCTATCAACTGGTGGAGCCGCTGCCCGTGGGCTATTCGGTGTTGGCCGCCGAGGTCGAGGATAGCTGGACGACGCCCAAGCTCAAGTCGCGGCCCGTGGTGGTGATGTTGGCTCCTCAACTCTAGACACGCCCGCGCCTGTCGAGCGCTGACGGCGCTGTGCTGGGCCGATGGCAAGCCCCTGCGCGGCACAATGGCGGATGCCTACCCATCCAGGGCGATAGTTTGCTTTTGCCTTCGGGGCTGTGCTATAGTACCCTCAGGTGCGGGTCCCTAGCTCAATTGGCAGAGCAGCGGCCTTTTAAGCCGCGGGTTCTGGGTTCGAGTCCCAGGGGGCTCACTACGAGGACTGCTCCGACCATGGGTTGGCAGCGGTTCTTTTTTTCCCAGCCCATCGAACCGGCGACAACTAGACCGTGTAGCAACGGCGACATAGCGACGACACAGCGACAATGCGGGAAAAACTCATGCACTACTGGTGGCTCATTCTGCTGTCGGTGGCGACTGGCGTCGCCGGACAGACAGTGCTGAAGCTCGGGGTCAGCCATCCCGGCGCTTCGGATGCGACTGCAAATCTGTTTTCGTTGATCACGTTGATCACACGCTCGCCCCTGGTGTTATTAGGGCTGCTGCTCTATGGCATCGGCGCGCTGGCCTGGATCGCGGTGCTGGCCCGGCTGGACTTGAGCCTGGCCTACCCCTTCTTGGCGCTCAACTTTGTGCTGGTGACGCTCGTCTCCCGGCTGATCCTGGGAGAAACCGTGCCCGCCATGCGCTGGATGGGCATCCTGGTGATCGTGTCGGGCATCCTCTTGGTGGCGCGCAGCAATTCCTGACCCTCGACCCGCCCCAGCCACCGTCTCTATCCTCGGTTCGCTTAGACGCCGGCTGCGTCCCCCATGCCCCGCAGCGCCTGTTGAAGCGTCTCCCGATAGGCAGCAAAGGCCCGGCGGCCCGTGGGCGTCAACCGGCATACCGTCAGCGGCATCTTGCCCTTATAGGTCTTCTCGATAGCGATATAGCCCGCCTCCTCCAGCTTAGAGAGATGAGACGAGAGATTGCCCTTGGACAAGCCGGTCTCGCCCAGCAGGTAGGTGAAGTCGGCCTCTTCTACCGTCTGCAAGACGGCCAGGATCAGCAGCCGGGCCGGCTCGTGAATCAGCCGATCGACTCCGGCGATGCCACGCAGATCAGCCGCCATGCGCTTGCTCCACGGCAGGCCGGGTCTGGCGGAGGTAGCGGTTCAACACCCATCCGCCCCCGGCGATGAGCACGACACCCGACGCCGCAAAATAGAACGCGCTGCCCCACGCCGGCTCGTCGACCCGCCAGGTCGCGCCCACGCCGAAGAGAACCGAGGCCACGGCATAGAGATAGAAGCGGCCCAGGTTGAAGCGGTTTGCCAGGGTGTAGATGACTAAGCCGATGAGCAGCCCCTGAATCGCCGGGATCCATGCCAGCGAGATGGGGTGGGTGGCTAAGAGCACGGCGACCAGCCCGCCCATCGCACCGGCAATGGCCGCCCGCCACCAGCGCGCCTTTGCGGGCCGGCGGTAGGCCACATAGCCCGTGCGCGGATAGGTGATCTGTTCCTTTAGGCGGCGTACAACCCAGCGCAGCAGCAGGACCCCGCCGACCGTCAGAACGGGCAGGGCGAGAGCCGCGAAGACCCGCCAGCCGGAGTCCACAGGCAGGCGCGCTTCCATGCCAAAGAGGATCCCTACCAACAGAAACAGCACGCCAAGCCCAAGCTCGAACAGGCCGTCTTGATACCAATAGCGCAGCGCCCGTTGTTCGGACTGCGCCAGTTGCTGTTCCAAAGACCCGTGCATATCGCACCCCTTTTTGAAATACAAACTGGTTTGCGATGCAAACTACTTGAGTATAGATCGGCACGCGCCCTCTGTCAATGGCAGTGGGCCATACGGCTTCACCTTGCGCGCCAGAGTTGCGCTTTGCGATCAAGAGTTGCGCTTTGCGATCAGATGCGCTCTAATTGAGGGGGTTTCCAAGATCTGATGCTTGATTGTACAGCTTCGCCCACTCAAGA
>QEUY01000696.1 GCA_003577365.1 Chloroflexota bacterium
CGGCGGTGAGCATGCGGCCCGCGGTGATCTCAAACGGGCTGAGGCTCTCTGCCGCCCAGCGCACCAGCACGGGGGAGGTGCTGAACAAGAGCGCGGCCAACCCCACCAGGGCAAGCCCTTGGCGTTCTTGGGCCGCGTCCGGCCCATGTGCGGGGGATGCTGGTGCCTGGGTGCTGGACACAAGCGGGGACGCAGCGGGCTGGGGTGGTTGGGCGATGCCGCGTCTAGAAGCCTGCGGGCGTGATCGCCACGTAGATCAGGCTCAAGACCATGCTGAAGACGATCAGCAAGCTCAGGATATAAAAGATTTTTTCGTTGCGCGAAAAGCGTCGTTTGCTCATAATCGTTTTGTTAGGAATTTCCAACCCGCAACCGCTGCGGGCGCTGCGCGCTATTATACTATACCATGCTCTCTTCCAGTCGATTTGCGCAGGCCGCGGCGCACAATGATACACTGGGCGCATGATGATGCGTAGACAGGCCTTGGGTACAGCCGGGGGCGCCGCCGTGAGCGGCGCGGCGCTGCTGGCCTTTATCCTGTGGTCGGTGCCTCCTACCTATCCTTCGGGTGAGCCGAACCCGGCGGCGCTGCTGCTCTTTCTGTTGGGGCTGCTGCTGCTGGTCTTTGGCTTTGGCGGGTTGGTGGCGCTGGCGCTGCATGGCCGTTGGCCCAACCTGGCGGGCATCCGCGACCGGCGCAAACGTCCCGACCCCGGCGTGGCGCTGCGCCAAGGGGGGCTGCTGGCCGCGGCCGTGGGCGTCATGGGCGTGCTGACCTACCTAGGGCTGTTGGACATCGCCTTTGCGCTCGTCACGCTGGTGATCGCCGGGCTGGTCGAAGCGTTCCTGCAAAACCGGAAAAGCAGATGATTTCACCGCAAAGGACGCAAAGGACGCAAAGGGAATAAACCGCAGAGGGCGCAAAGAGCGCAAAGATGAACGGTATGGATGATGGGATAGATAGCCCGCTGCGCATCTTAACTTGGCAGCCTGAAGCCGCGGCTGCGATCCGCGTGCTGTGCGACACACAACTGTCCGGACGCTGCTACACCGAGCTTTACCTGAAGCCGGACGGGTCATTTGTCATTTGAATCCATGGGCAGCTTTGCGCTCCAGGCCAACAAGGGAACGGCGCTGCGCGGCGTGATGGATCGCCTGGGAATTTCTGGCGCACAAGTGATGACCATGGGCGACAATTTCAACGACCTGCCCATGTTCGCCTGTGGGCGGATCAGCGTCGCTATGGGCAACGCGCCCCGCCCCGTTCAGCAGCAGGCGACCCACGTCGCGTCCAGCAACGACGCCGAAGGGGTGGCTTGGGCGATTCAAACCCTCTTAGGCAAATAGCGTTCTTTATGCGTACATCTCACTCCGGTGCGCCCGTCCCCACCTCTAATGGGCCGAGCAGCAGCCGGTCGGCCCCTTCGGCGCGGCCTGGGTCGAGCAGCGTTAAGCGGTCGAAATCAGGCTGCGTGTATAGCCCCAACTCGATCTGGTAGCTCCCCGGCGGCGTGTCGGGCGGTAGCGTAAACGTGTGCCGGTCTTCCACAATTTCGCCGGGAACCCAGGCGGACGTGGGCGGATCGGGCGGGCTGTCGCTGCCGCCAAACATGGCAAAGTCCGCATCGAGCAGATGGACAAAGGTCGTATAGTCGGCGGCGACCGGGCCGCGGGCGCGCCAATAGAGCGTCACCTCCAGCGTGTCGCCGGGGTGCAAGCGCCGCCGGTTAAAGGCATAGCCCGCCAGCGTCACGTTGCCGGCAAAGGCAACGTCGATCGGGTTGGGCGTCTCCCCCGGTGGCGGAACGATCGTGACCTGGCCGAAACGCAGCGCGTTGTCGACCACGGTGACGTCTGGACTTGTGTTTGCGGCGAGCGTTAAAGGCAGCCGCGGGGTATCCGGGCGGTAAGCGTCATACAGACCGACGCCCCATTGACCCCCGTTCGGCGTATACGCGGTCGGCGGCAGCGTCACCGTATAGCCCTCGACGCGCAGGTCGCCCGGCTGCCATTGACTGGTGGGGGCCAGCCCGCCGCCTGGCATGGTGTCGAGTTGCGCCGCCACCAGCCCGTCGACGTCGACCAGATGCACAAAGACCGAGTAGTCGCGATCCACCGGCCCCAGCGCTTGCCAGGCCACGGTGATCGTCGTGCTGGCCCCCGGCGTCAGCGTGACCGGCGCAGCCGCGAGGCCGCGGAGCGCGATGGCGTCGTCTACCTGCACGTTCACCGCGGTGAGGCCCGCGGGCAGGGTCGCGACCGGCGTGGGGGCGCGATAGGCCGGGGCGATGATCCAGAAGGGCGTCGCACTGCTGAGCAGCAAAAGGCCGCCCATCACCAGCGGGCCGAGCGTCCAGATGCGCCATCCGCCCAGCCCCAGCGCCAGCCCCAGCGCCACCGTGGGCATGGCGGGGAAGAAGAGCCGCCCCTGCGAGGCGGGCGAGATGCGTGTAAAGCGCACCCAGGCGACCGTGAGCAGCGCCAGCCAGATCACCAGCAGCGCCCCGGCCCAGGCGAGGCGGTCGAGGCCGCGTCCACCGTGCAGCCAGCGCACCAGGCCGGGCAGCCAGCCGATCACCACCAGCCCCAGCAGGGCGCGGAAGCCGGCATAGACCCACGGCGGATAGGGCACGGTCATCCAGCCGAAGAGACCCCAGAAGGATCGCTCGACGCTGCCCAGTTCCGCCAGCAGGCCGCGCCAGGACAGCGGCTCCACGCGCAGCGGGATATTGGCTTCCCACACGTTCCAGGCGAGCAGATCGCCATACAAGAGCCAGTTGCG
>QEUY01000697.1 GCA_003577365.1 Chloroflexota bacterium
CCTAGTCGGCGTAGGGGTCGTGCTCGATGGCCGGGATGCTCTTCAGATAGGCAGCCACCGCCGCCGCATCTGTATCAGTCAACAGATGGAAACGGCGCTCGATCTGCTGGGCCATGCTGCCCTGCGCCAGCGACCCATCAGGCCGCTCACCGGTCTGCAAATAGTGAGCAATCTCCTCTTCGCTCCACGAACCGATGCCAAATTCCTCGCTCGGCGTGATGTTGGCGGAGATCTCGTCCTCTTGCAGCGGTGCGCCCGCCAAGTACAAGTCCATGTTGGGCGTGCCATCCTCATTGGTGGGCGTATGGCACCCGCCACAGCGCGCGATTGTGACCAGTTCCTGCCCGCGCGCCACCGGGTCGGTAGGCGCTTCGGCAGGCGGCGCCGGGTCGGGCGTGAACGGCTCCGGCTCAGTCGTCACCGCGCGCGCCTCTACTTGATTGGCTACCGGCTCCAGCGAGAAGAGATAGGCCGCTACGTCCAGCGCCTCCTGGTTGGACATCGCGCTAAAAGCGACATAAGGCATTGCCCGCACCAACTGCGTCCCATCTGGGGTCACACCCGTGTGCAGGACGTGGGCCACATCCTCTTCACTCCAGTTGCCGATGCCGGTCTCTGGGTCGGGCGTAATGTTGGGGGCATAGACCACGCCATAGGGGCCTTCAAACTTGTTACCGCCGGCCAGCGCCCCCAGGTCACGATTGAAGTGACAGCCACAGCCGCCGGTCAGCGTGGCGATATACTCGCCGTTGGCCGCGTCGCCCGCGCCTGCCGCCGCTTCGGTGACCCCCTCGGTCGACGTGACTTCCTCTGTACTGGTCATCTCTTCCGTACCGGTCATGCCTTCGGTTCCGGTCATCTCTTCCGTGCTGGTCATCTCCTCCGTAGCTGTCACCTCCTCGGTGGGGCTGACCGCTTCCGTCTCGGTCATTTCGGCTGTCTCGGTGATCTCTTCACCGGCGGCTGGCGTTTCTGTGGCAGCAGGCGCTTCAGTCGCCGCCGGCGTGTCCGTTGCCGCTGGCGCTTCGGTCGCAGCCGGCGGCGCTTCGGTCGGCTGCGGCTCTTCCCCCCCGCCGCCGCAGGCGGCCAACAGCAACGTGAAGATCACCAACAGGCTACACAGGAACGCAACTCGTGTACCCTTGTGCACCAAATCAGGACGATACTGCATCAGATGCATAGATTCCTCCTAACTGTGAACGGTACTGTGGCGTAAGCCAAGAGAATACAACACTCCACCAGCGCGCGCAAATCGCCCGAAAAGCCCACGCCGCCCCCCGCATTCCGCCGTCATCGCCCGCCTACGCCCCCTTTTCCCGGCGTGGCGCATCGCCCGATCCGCCGAGCGTATCGCAATTTTGCACTTTTCGTCTCCTGTGCTAGAGTGCCCGTGTTGGACCGAGTTTGTGTGCATGTGCCTTGTGTTCATGACAGCCTGTTGATTGGTCCCGTGGTTCCGGTCGGAAAGGAGGCGTCGATGTTCGCCCAAGTCAATGGTCAGTACCGCCAATTGAATCTACGAACGCGCCTGCTGCCGGCCCGCCTTCCGGCTGCATAATCCAGCCGGTTAGCGCGGAGTCTAGTCAGCCAAATCACGCGACGCTTCGGCGGCCGCGGGCGTGTTCTGCCCGTGGCCGTTTTTGTTTTCTGGGCCAGGCGCGCCCGCGGCAAAGCCGCTGCGCTACCCGCCACTGCACTGCCGGGCCAACCGGTCACGGGCCTCTTCAGGACTGTGACCGGTTTTGTTTTCGCCCTGTTATCACAAGGAGGAGCACAGATGACTGCCGAAAAAGATCAAGTGTACGCCACAAGAGGGAACGCAGCGGGCCATGGCCGCCTGCTGCCTGGACGGTTAAAAACAGCTTCGGCAATCTATCGATCCAAGAGGAAATCTACCAGTGGCCAAACAACCACTTTCTCGCGCTACCGGCGTTGATGTAGACTACTATCAACAACTGTATGACCCAGCCTGGGCCGAGCAATCCCCTCGCCCCCAGGCCAAGAAGGCGCGTAAAAAGCCGCCAAAGGCCCACGCCATCGTCGCAGAACTGACCGACGAGACCGTCGGGCTGGAGGGCGGTTTTGAGACCACCTACCGGCCCGGCCCATTCGAAAGCGTCTGGCTGCTCAAATCGCTGCGCGGCTTCTATGACCGTGACCTGCTTAGCGACATCCTCGCCGTGGTCAAAGGCGGCAAGGAGGCCAACGTCTACCGCTGCGCCGGCGGGCCGGGCGCACACGCCGACCTGGTGGCCGCCAAGGTCTACCGGCCGCGCAGCCTACGCAACCTGCGTAACGACAAGATGTATCGCGAAGGCCGCCAGGTGCTCACCGGCGACGGCAAGGCCGTCAAGAACAACGACCATCGCATCATGCGCGCCCTCAACAAAAAGACCGCGTTTGGTCAAGAGGTCGCGCATACCTCCTGGCTGATGTATGAGTATACAACGCTGGAGCGGCTGCATCAGGCCGGGGCATCGGTGCCGCGCCCCATCGCGGTGGACGGTAACGCCATCCTGATGCAATACTTTGGCGACCGCATGGTGGCCGCCCCCACGCTGCATGAGGTGTGCCTGGAACCACAGGTCGCGCGCCGTCTGCTCGACCAGGTGGTGTTCAACCTGGAACTGATGTTGGAAGGTGATATGATCCACGGCGACCTATCCGCCTACAACATCCTCTACTGGGCAGATGAGATGACCATCATCGACTTCCCCCAGGTGACCAATGCCAAAGGCAACAGCAACGCGCGCTTTATTCTCAGCCGCGATGTACATC
>QEUY01000698.1 GCA_003577365.1 Chloroflexota bacterium
CTGCGCCACCGTGTTGACAAAAAAGGTCTCGAAGCGGTTGAGCGGCTCCAGCGCCAGGGTGACGCCCACATCGGCGGCGATCTCGCCCGCGGCGCGCAGCGCCGCGACGGCAGTGGCCCATTCCTGCGCCGTATAGCCGCGGCCGCGCAGGTCGCCCACCGGCAACGCCAGAGGGCCGCAGACGATCCCGGCATCTAAGGCGGCAGCACAGTCGATGACCCCGCGCAGGAATTCCAATCCTGCCGGGGCCGTCGCGGCGTCGATCAGCCCGCATCCCGCGGGCAGCGCGGTCGAGACGGTACAGGCTAGGCCGGAGTCGCGCAGCGCCGCTGCGGTCTCTGCGGTGGGAAAGCGCTCCGGCGCGAAGATGGGGATTTCGACGGCGGCATAGCCCATCTCGGCCAGCATGGGCAGCAGCGCCCGTTCCTCCGGCCCGACCTGGCTGCTCCAGACCAGCAGGTTGATGCCAAAACCGCGCATGGGACGTCATCCTTTCATTGCTAGGAGGGCAATCCTCCATTGGCATTCTACTGAGCGATTACCGGCGACTCAAAACTGGTAAGGGAAGAAGAGGTTTGTCTATCGCCTGTTTGCCACCTCGTTGACAAGCGGCGCTGGCTAGGGTATAGTGGTTCTACCGTAGTACCAGTTTGCCGAGAGCCCCCACCCCCCGAGATGCGCCGTCTGTCATGCCCTTTGGGCGGCGATCTCCCACTGGAAGTATACATTTGCACCAGCCGTCATCACACACCAGATATCACTAGGAAGGGTTCGCTGCATGAAGACCTATCGGGCCGCGGTCATCGGCTGTAGCCGCATGGGCGGGTTCATCGACAACGAGGTCGTCGGCGCACGCAAACATGTGCCCCCCTATTCCCATGGCGCAGGCTTCTTCGCCTGTGACCGCACCGACCTCGTCGCTTGCGCCGACCCGCGCACCGATGTGATGGCGATGTTCGGCGAGCGTTACCACATCCCCAAGACACACCAATATACCGATTACCGCGAGATGATCGCGCGCGAAAACCTGGATATCGTCAGCGTGGCGACGCAGCCCGAACCGCGCGCCGAGATCATCATCCACGCTGCCGACCACGGCATCAAAGCCATCTATGCCGAAAAGGCGTTGTGCGCCTCGCTGCCCGAAGCGCGCGCCATTGTCGACGCGCTGCAGCGCAACGGCACGATCCTCAACCTGGGGACCAACCGCCGCTGGTCGGCGCTCTATGACGGCATGAAGGCCGAGCTGGACGACGGCGACCTCGGCCCGCTCAAACAACTGGTCATCTACATGACCGGCACACTCTTTAACACCGGCAGCCACATCTTCGACCTGCTTATGCGGCTCAACGGCGATGCGCCGGTGGCGTGGGTGCAGGGAACACTGCCCAAGGGCGGCGACAGCCTGGACGGCGACCTGCTGCTCGAAGACCCGCTGGGCGAAGGCACGATCCACTTTGCCAACGGCGTCACCGCCTACGCGCTCAACACCGGCCGCGGGCTGGAGGTGGATGCGATCTGCGAGCAAGGGGTGCTGTCCGCGCTCAACGACGGCCAGGAGTTCATGCTGCGCAAGCGCGTGGTGGTGGACGATCGCGGCCGTACCGCGCTGGAGACCGTCCCCTTCCCCGAGGTCGAGCCGGCCAGCTCCACCCTGGCGCTGATCGAAGACCTGGTGCATGCCCTGGATACGGGCGAAGCGCCGCGCGGCGGCAGCGCCGGGCAGATCGCCTATGCCAACACCGAGGTCATCTTTGCGATGATCGAATCGCACCGACGCGGCGGCGCGCGCGTCACGCTGCCCATCGAAAGCAGCGTGCGTTTGGCGCGCAACAGCAAACCGCACCAGCCCCAATACACCGCCTAGCGCCGCATTGACCGCATCGATCTCACCCACTCGTCATACCCGCCTATTACACGCAAGGAGCTTTCCGTGTCCGAACCATTGGTTCGTGTGGCGATCATCGGCCTGGGCCGCATGGGCAGCACGATTGACGATGAACTGCCTGCCGGGTCGCCCGCCTATTCGGTGGCCGCAGCCTGCGCCGCCAGCCCGCGGCTTTCGGTGACCGCCGGGGCTGACATTGACCCGGCCAAGCGCCAGGCCTTTGCCACACGCTGGGGCGTCAGCGCGCTCTACGACGATTACCGCGCCATGATCCGCCAGGAGCGGCCCGACCTGGTGGCGATCTGCACCAAGGGGCCGCTGCACGCCGAGATGGCCGTAGCCGTGGCCGAAGAAAACGTGCCTATGATCTTCTGTGAGAAGGCGATTGCCTGCTCGATGCGTGAGGCCGACGCCGTGCTGGAGGCCGTGGGCAGCCGCCGGATCCCCTTCAACACCGGCGTGCTGCGCCGCTTTAACCGCGCCTATCATCAGGCGCGCGACCTGATCGCGGCGGGCGAGATCGGCGAGGTCAAGACCGCCGTCCACTATGCCGCCAGCAACCTGCTCCACGGCCATATCCATTCGCTGGACACGCTCAGCTTTCTCTTGGGAGACCCCCAGGTCGAAAGCGTGTGGGGCGAGTTGTTGCCGCGCGACTTGGCGATTGAAAACAACCGGCTGGACAAAGACCCCAACGGCATCTATCAGGTGCGCTTCGCCAACGGCGTGGAGGCCACCACAGTGCCGGGCGGCGCATGGGAGTTCGAGGTGCTGGGCACGGGCGGCAGTGTGCGTATCTGCAACAACGGCGGCGAGGTGGCGCTGCGCCAAGCGCCCGCCCAACGCCGCGGCAGTTGGGAGAATGTGCCCCTGCCGCCGCTCCCCGCC